>DBRA01000070.1:0-25252 GCA_002305445.1 Clostridiales bacterium UBA1380
CGGCCGCTGGGATATAAAGTCGATCCCGTGACGAAAAAGTTTGTCATCGATCCCGTAAACGCGCCGACCGTCAAAATGGTTTTTGATATGTACGCATCCGGCAAAACCGTTACAGAAATCATTAGCCATCTAAACACATTAGGGCTGCGTACAAATAAAAACAAACCGTTTACAAATAACAGCCTCGAAAAAATGTTGAAAAACGATAAATACACCGGCGTATACCGTTATAAGGACGAAGTGTGCGTCGATGGCGGCATTCCCGCCATCATCGACAAGAAAACATTCGAGAGGGTGCAGGAGCTTTTGAAAATAAACAGAAGGGGCCCCCGCCCGAACATGGACGAGAGCCCGGTATTTACTCACCGACAAACTATTCTGCGGCAAGTGCGGAGGAGGCATGGTCGGTGAATGCGGCAGAAGCCGTAACGGTACGACGTATAATTATTATAGCTGTGCAACAAGACGACGAGAGCACGCCTGCGACAAGAAATCAGTCAGACAGGATTGGATAGAGCCCCTTGTCATTAACAGCATACGCGACTTACTATCCGACGATAAAAACGTCGAGGACATCGTTGAGGGCATATGGCAGTATTACCTTACGCAACGTGAATCGCAGGATCAAGTAAAATCACTAAAAAAGCAACTGGCTGACGTTGACAGAGCAATTAACAACATCATAAAGGCGATCGAGGCCGGCATTTTTAACGATGCGACGAAAACGCGTATGGAGGAATTAGACGCGCAAAGGACCGCGCTCGTCGCCGCAATAGCCGACTTCGATCTGCAGCGCGATATGCTGTTGAGCAAAGACAAAATAAGATGCTTTATCGAGCAATTCCGCGACGCCGATCTGTCGAGAATTGAATTACAAAAACGGTTGATTGACACCTTTATCAACTCGGTGTACGTGTACGACGACTTAATAAAAATTAATTTTAACTTCCAAGACGGCACCAAAACGGTCACATTGAGCGAGGTTGACAAGGCAAACGCCGACGCGGAGGCCGACGAAAAACCGTCGAGCGTGTTCGTACGCTGCCTGCCAGAGTCCACGATTTTTTAAGCATGAAAGCCGAAGCGATATGCGCTTCGGCTTTTTGTTGTTGTATTTAAAATATTCAAGATAAATCTGTGCAGATTAACCGATAATCCGCTTGACACCGATAGTTTTATATAATACAATATTTAAAAAAGTTACTGTATCGGATAATAATATGGTTGAGGATATCGGCGTTGTTCGCGAATACGGAGCGCTTCTGCACGACCGCATGATGGTTACGCTGAATGCTGTCGAATCCGACTCCGGTTATAACAATAAAAGACATTACCATAATTTTTACGAGTTCGAGTTCGCCGAGGACGGCGAAACGACCTATGAGATAAACAGCAAGCCCACAAGGCTGTCGCGCGGTTTCGTGCATCTGATCACACCGATGGATTATCACAGCCAGATAATCGCGGAGAACGAGAAGTTCACATATTACAACATATCGTTCTGCGAGGACGCTGTCGCCGACGAGGTCACGTCGATGCTGTACACGCTGCCGCGTCCGCTCGTCTATCGGTTTCCGGAGGACGAATATAAAATCATAAAGCGCGAGCTTGACGAATTGCGGGCCGAATGCGCAGGCGGTTCCGAAAACAACCTGTTACATAGACGCCTTATAAAAAATCGCGTCGAATGCCTTATTATACGATTCGCCCGAGCGATTCTCGCATCATCCGGCGGGTTTCAATACAACAGCGCCATCGAAAAAGACGGCAACATGATCCGCGCCGCGCTGACATATATCAGGATGAACTACAACAAGGATATATCGCTTGCCAGCGCCGCCGAACACCTTAACCTTTCGCGCACATACTTCAGCTCGTTCTTTTCACAGGCGATGAACATGAGCTTCTGGGAGTATGTGCAGACGTACAGACTGAACATCGCGGCGTCGATGCTCGGCGGCACTTCCCTGCCCGCCGACATTATCGCGCGCGAGACCGGTTATAAAAACTATTCGAGTTTTTACGTTGCCTTTAAAAAGCATTTCAACGTGTCGCCGAACGAGTATAAGAAATATTATAAATAAAAAAGAGGAGCGATATAACGCTCCTCTTTGTATTTACAGCGCAAGATGCTCTTTGGCCGTTTCGATCAGCGCGATCAGGTTTTCGTACGGGACGTCCTTTATTATATCCTGCGACGGCGACGTGATGTAGCCGCCGTTTCTGCTCATTTCGGTGATTATATGCGACGCTTCGGCGCGCACCTCATCCGGCGTTCCGTAAGGGAGCGTGCGCTGCGTCCCGATGCCGCCCCAGAACGTCAGCGTGTCGCCGTAGAGGCGCTTCAGCTCGTAGATGTCCATGCACTCCGGCTGGACCGGGTTGAGGACCTGCAGGCCCATATCGCAGAGATCCGGTATAATCAAATCTATCTTGCCGCAGGAGTGGACGAAAACATCCTTGCCGTATGATTTTACAAGCTCGTACTCGGCGCGCTCGCCTTCCTTGATTAGATACCGCCATGATTCGGGCGACATGATGAGATCCTTCTGCGTACCCCAGTCGGAGCCGAGCAGCACGCCGTCTATGTACGGACAGGTCAGTATGTTTTCCAGCATCACGATGTTCTTGCGTATGATCATATCGCACAGGCGCTTGACGAAGCCGGGGTCGCCGGCGATGTCGGCGAGCAGGTTCTCGATGCCGCGCGCAAAATACGCTTTCTCGAAGTGACTGCCGAAAATCGTCACGAGAACGTAGACGTCGTAGTTCTCTTTGAGGTACTTGTAATATGCGAACGCGCTCTCGTAGCTGCCGTAGCCGACCGTATATGGCAGCATGGTCGGGGTGTCCTCTGCGCCGTAATCCTCAGGATACGAGTGCCAGCTCCACCACGGGCAGCCGCAGTTAATCATGCAGTTGCCGATGGCAAGCGAGCAGGCGGCGCTGCGGTCGAGCTTGCCGCGCTTATAATCGGCGAGAACCTTCGCCGACGCGTATCTGTTAATCAGTTTTTCGGCGTACAGGTCGCCGCCTTCGCCTGAAAGGTTTATAGCGTATGGCACATGGCCGGTTTCCTTATGCTGAATCGCAGCTTTCACCGCTTCGTATCTCGTCATAATAGCACTTCTCCGTCTATTTATTATTGTGATTATAATATCGCCGCCCCGCTATGTCAATCGGAGTTCCATAAGTTATTAAGAATTGACATGATATCGTAATTAATTAAATTTACTTCGCTTCATAAAAATTATTTTTTTATTTAAATATGTTATATTCATTATTATAATCGATTGTATTTATATGTTTTATATGATAAACTGAATTTTGCATAATTACGACATGCCGGAGGATTTTCTCTTGCGGGCGGTTAAAGTTATCTTACTCTTGGCTTTTTGCGCGTTTTTTCTTGCGTCGTGCAGCAGCGGCGATAACGGTTATGTTACGGTCATGCTGACCCAGTCGGAATATCTGAATATAATAAGCGAAAACCCCGTGCGCGTCAGAATCGGCGAGGACGCCGTCTTTGAGGTGGAGCTTAAGAACGGTTATAAATTCGATGACCTCGGCTCCGGCGCGAAGTACGAAAACGGCAGAGTTGTGCTCGAAGACGTAAAGTATCCGGCGACGTTGAACGGCGCAACGCGAAAAAAGAACACATATATATACGAATACGCGGGGCTGTCGGAATACGGAAACGTGTCCTCGAGCATCATGTCCGGCATTGTGGCCGAGGATACGGTCATAACGCTCACCGCACAACCGGCGGAGGACGGTATTTTCCTCGGTTATTCGCTCGATAAAGCCCTGTCCGACGGCGGCGAGATCGTCGAATACGATACTGTTTATACGTTTCCCGTCACCGACAACGTCAACGTGATTCCTAATTTCGCATCGGTTCATACGAAGCTGCTCAAGTATCAATTAAACGGCGGCGAATGCAACGGCGCAGCCATCGACACCGTGACCGTGTCGAGCGACGACTCGCTGTACATCCTGCCGAATTCTCAGATATGCGACGGCAAATTTACGCGCGACGGTTATGCGCTGCTCGGCTATACGACGCAGCCCGACGGAGGGCGCGACCCGATAACGGGACGCGACGCGTCGTCCGCGAACCGTTTCTACGGCTGCGGGTGGAACGTCGTCATAGGCGACGGTGAGACGGAAGATCTATACTGTCTGTGGGCGAAATACTCGCCCGCGGAGGATTTCGAGTACACGCTGAAAAACGGAAGCGTCGCAATCAATAAATACACAGGCGCGGACGCTTTCGTCGTAATACCCGAATACATAGACGGCAGCCCGGTTACGGAGATTACGAAGGACGCGTTCACATCCGACGCGGTCGAGGAAGTTTACATAACGCGCAACATAACGACGATGCGCGCCAACGCCTTTAACGGCTGTGCGAATCTGAAGCGCATTTATATATGCGACTCACTGATCGCAGCCGGCGATATGTGCATTACGGACTGCCCCCAGCTTTCGCAAATGTATATCAACGCGACGTATTATCCGTCGATGTCGTACATGCTGATGGGCACCGGAGCGATCAAGTTCGAACGCCTTATGACGGCGCAGTCGCCGAAAGTCATGCTGATCTCCGGCAGCTCGTCGCTGTTCGGCTTTTACGGCGAGCGCTTCGAGGAGCTGACGGGCGGTAAATATCAAGTCATAAATTACGGCACGCATGCGAACACGATCGCGACGTTCTACATCGAGGTATGCTCCAGATTCACAAACCCGGGCGATTACCTTATCGCCGCTCCGGAGATGTTCATCGACCAGCTCGGATCGAACGTCGTGAACAACATTCTCTGGCAGGTGTTCGAGGGGGCGCTCGAGGCGTTTTCATACGTCGATATCCGGAACTACAGCAATATTATCTCAACCTTCTCCGCGTTCAACAAGTCGCGCCAGTATATGGAGGCGCAGAGCTATGAAATCGGGTATAAGGATTTCACGAAGTACGGCGACTACTGGTCGGAGCGCCCGAAACAGCGGTCCGAGACGTATGTCACATTCGGCAACGGCGTGCTCGAATACGATCTCAATCTGTTCCGCGCCAAAGAGATCGCGCAGCTGAACAAGGCGTTCAACATGATAAAGGAAGCCGGCGGCAAGGTCTACCTGTCGTTTGCTCCGACAAACGTAAACGGCCTGAGCAAGCGCTCGCAGACAGAGGCGGCTCAGAGGGCATACATGGACAAGATAGACGAGCTGCTCGACGCCACGCGCATATCCGAAATTTCGACGTACCTGTTCACGGGGCAGTACTTCTGGGACACGGACTACCACTGCGGAAACGAAGGCGCGCTGATGCGCACGGAGCGCCTCGCTGCGGATTTTCTTGCGCAGATCGAAAAAGAGGAAGGTGAGCGGCAGTGACGGCATATATATTGACGGCTGTTTTCAGCGCTGCGCTCGTGTTAATCTGTCGGCTGTACCTTTATGCGGCTAAGAAATCGTCGCCGGCGAGGTTCATCTTCGCCGTACTCGGCGCCGCGTCCGCAGCGGCGGCCGCCGTCGTTCTGTCGCTCGGCGGCGCGGAGCTCTCGCTGCTCGTCATCGTGTATTCCGCAGCCGCCGCGGCGATTTTAGCGTAAAGGAGGAGCGCGATGCTTTTCAACTCGATCGAGTTTTTAATCTACTTCCCGATTGTCGCGCTGCTCTACTACCTGCTTCCGCAAAAGTACCGTCACTATATGCTTCTCGTCGCAAGCTACTGGTTCTATATGAGCTGGAATCCTTCGCTTGTGTTCCTGATACTGTTTTCGACGGTCGTGACGTATTTCTGCGGAATTGCCCTCAAGAACACCGCTAACGAAAAGACGAAAAAGCTGTATGTCGCCGCGTCATTCATCGTATGCCTCGGCATACTTGTCTTCTTCAAGTATTATAACTTTTTAGCAGGCAGCGTATCGGGCGCGATCGGGCTCTTTTCGGATAACGCGCCCGACCTCACGCTGTCGCTGATACTGCCCGTCGGCATCAGCTTTTACACATTCCAAACGCTGTCCTATGTTATCGACGTATACCGCGGAGACATTGACGCGGAGCGCGATTTCATCTACTATGCGCTGTTTGTGTCTTACTTCCCGCAGCTTGTCGCGGGGCCGATCGAACGGCCGGAAAACCTGCTGCCGCAGCTTCGCGCGTCGGAGCGGCCGTCGGCCGACGATATGCGAGACGGGCTGTACCTGATGGCGACGGGCTTTTTCAAGAAGGTCGCGATCGCCGACATCGTTGCGCCGTGCGTCAACAGGACGTTCAACTATCCGGCCGACGCTACGGGGCTGCAGGTGGCGCTCGGCACCGTGCTGTTCGCGGTTCAGATCTACTGTGATTTCTCCGGCTACACCGACATCGCGGCCGGATGCGCGCGCTTTATGCACGTAAAGCTGATGAAGAACTTTGACCTTCCCTACTCCGCGTACAGCGTTCGCGACTTCTGGAAGCGCTGGCACATATCGCTCACCTCGTGGTTCCGCGATTATCTCTACATACCGCTCGGCGGAAGCCGCTGCTGCGCGAGACGGCACCTGTTCAACGTCATGGTCGTATTTCTCGTCAGTGGCTTATGGCACGGAGCGAGCTGGACGTTCGTTATCTGGGGCGCGCTGCACGGCATTTATCAGATTTCCGAAATACTGATCGACAAAGCGCTGCACCGCGATAAGATGTACGAACCGAAAGGTGTCCGCAAAGCCGTTTCAACCGTGGTAACGTTCATCCTCGTCTGTTTCGCATGGATCTTCTTCCGCGCCAACAGCATATCCGACCTCGGAGTACTGCTCGGATCGCTGTTTACGCGCTGGGAGTTCAGCCGGTCGTACATTACCGCCGCGTTTCGCGCGATGGGGCTTGATCTCGCCGGCGTTATAGGTATTGCGATCTCCATGTTTGTCATGTCGCGGCTCGACCGAGGCGCTCTGACACAGGAAAAAGCCGGCGGCCGCTCTCTCGTCCCCGCTTTCGTGTGCTGCGTCTGGGTTGTCGCGGTCAGCTGGCTGATGCTCCTGCGCGGCGACGGCGCGAGCTCGTTCATCTACTTCCAGTTCTGAGGCGGTGATGCATATGAAAAAGAAATCAGCAGTTGTAATCGCCGCGCTTATCGCCATAATTTTACCGGCGCTTTCGCTCGTTGTCGCAGGAGCGTGCATTCCGGCGCAGTTTTCCGAGACGTATCTCGGCGCGCTGACCGACAAGGTCGCGCGGCTCGACTCGGCGCCGTCGCCGAAAATCGTCGTCATTGGCGGCAGCGCGGTCGCGTTCGGCATCGATTGCGACATGATACGCGAATACACCGGCATGGATGCCGTCAACTTCGGACTTTACGCCACGCTCGGCACAAAGGCGATGCTCGACCAGTCGCGCGCCGGCATACGCGAAGGCGATATCATCGTCATCGCGCCGGAACTCGACGCGCAGACGCTGTCGCTCTACTTCAACGCGTCGTCGATGTGGCAGGCGGCCGACTGCGACGCGTCGCTTCTTCTCCGCGTCGGACGCGACAACATAGGCGCGCTTGCGGCCGAATACTTCAGTCACTTAGGAAGCTGCTATAAATATATGAAAGCCGGCGGGCTTGCGCCGTCCGGCGTATATCAGCGCTCCTCCTTCGATGAAAACGGTGACATCGGGTACGAGCGCCCCGGAAACATCATGGCGCTCGGATATGATCCGTCGACGGTAATCAACCCGTTGCCGGGACTGTACGGCGACGGCTTCATCGAATATGTAAACGACTACATATCTTACGCTAAGCGCAAAGGCGCTGCGGTATACTGGTCGTTCCCGCCGGTCAACGCGTCCGCGGTGTCGCCGGATATGACCGAGGAATCGCTCGCCGACTTCTTTGCGTACACCGCGTCGGCTATCGACTGCGAAGTCATCACCGATCCGCGCGCATGTATGCTTGACCGGAACTATTTCTACGATTCAAATTATCATCTGAACGACGCGGGCGTCACAATCTACACCGCTTCGCTTATCGGCGACCTGCGGCGTGTGCTCGGCCACACAACAGCGCTATCGATCGAACTGCCCGATCCGCCGGAGCCTGTCGCAAAAGAGACGGTGCAGACCCCTTCGCAGGACGATAAGGACTGGGCGTCGCTCTACACATACGAGGAATACGGGGATGCGTTTGCGATCGCCGGCGTCACAAGCGAGGGCAAAGCGGTCGACGCGCTCGTAACGCCGTCCGCAGCGGACGGCAGAGCGGTTATCGCAGTATCAGCGGGAGCGTTCGACGGCTGCGCGGCGACGGAGATCACGATTGCGCCGAACATAGCAAAGCTCATGGACGGAGCGTTCTCCGGCTGCAGTGAGCTCGAGCGCGTATACATCAAAGCGACGGATCCGTCGATGCTGTCCGTAACCGCCGGATTGCTCGACGGCGCTAACGAGACCTTCGAGTTCATATTCACACGCGATGCGTATCTCAAGTTCATCTCCGACTATTTCTGGGGTCCTTTCGCAGGACGCATGGCGGTCGCCGAATAAGCAAAAGCGCGGACGTTTAAGAGTCCGCGCTTTGTTTCATAGGTTTTGCATTCATTTATGACAGCTATATCCCGCGCGCTGTCCGAGTATATTGTATTCCGCGTTTGTTCAGGCTGAATATGTTCCGCATACCGTCCGGGACGATACAGAATAAAAGCGCCCGCTTGCGCGGGCGCTTTTGCATAGGATAAATTTTTACTTGCTGCCGAGCGTGTAAAGGGCGTTCGCGAGAATCGCATTGCTGACTATGCCCTTCGGATCGAGCTTATTTCCCGCGGCGGCGAGGAAGCCGTTCTCAAGCGCCCACGCCATAGCATTTCTATAGTTCTCGTTAGTGCACTTGCCGGTGTCGGTATACTGCTTGAGGTCAAACGTTTTGGTCATATCCTTGAACTTATACTTGAGGTTGAGCTGATACAGAGCGTAAGCGAACTCTTCTCTCGTGATGTTTCTTTCGGGATAGAAGTTGTTCTTCGCGTACTTGGTGAGCAGCTTGTTGGAAAGCGCCCACTGGATGAAGGGAGCCGATTCGTCCGTCGCCTTAACGTCGCGAAGATTGGTTTTGAGCTCATAGTCGCCGGCCTTGACTCCGGCGAGAGCGGCGAGCGCCTTGATAAGCTCGATGCGGCTTACGCTGTTGTTCGCACCGAATACGCCGTTTGCAAAGGACATATAGCCCTTCGTGTACACATAGTACGCGGCGTACATGTACCAGTCGGTCGACTTGACGTCGCTGAACGGGAACTCGGTTACGACGCTGATGATGTTGGGTTTGGTAGTGCCGTAGATTATGCCGTTGAGCTTGGGCTCATTAAGCTTTGCGCTGGTGTTCGGCTGGGGCTTTGTAGATGTGCCCGGCGTCGGGGTTGACGAGCCGGAGCCGCCCGACGTGCCCGTGCCCGAGCCGGTCGCGGGCTTTCTGTTGCCGCAGTGGCATACGTCGCATGTTATGCAATCGCCGCAATTGGCGCAGTATACGTGCTGTGCGAGAGGTGTGCCGATGACGGAGCTTATATAGTAGTTGCCGTAAGCGTCATTGGCGACGATAAACTGTACTCCGGGGTGCTTCAGCATGAGCGAGTAGATCTCGCTCCAGCTCATGTTGCCCGTGGACGGAACAGTCGAATTGGATGTATCGCCGCTTAGTTTTGCAGTGATGACGCTCCAGAAGTCGGTGAGCTCGACGGTGGTGCCGCCTGTGGTCGTCCAGAACTTGGAGCCGTCCCATGTCACGAACGGATAATATACCGCCAAGAAGGCTTGTAAGGATTTGCAGGTTGAGCAGTCAGTCGGGCAGTCGTCGGTCTTTGTGTGGATGAAGGGGTTGTAGAACTGATAGCCGGGATATATCGGTCCGGTTATGGGACCCGGGGTTGTTCCCGGGTATGTCGGATATGGCGGATAAGTCGGATATGGATGGCCGAAATAAAGCGTCTTCTCGGCATAATATCCGGTGCTGCCGAGTGTGGCGCGGATGGTGACCGTACCGGCGGAGGAAACCGTAAGCACACCGGATTCGGTTATGGAAGCATCCGCAGTCTTTGTCGGAATGCTCCAGGTGAATGTGTAGGTGCCCGGCACATATATACCGGTGGGGGTATAAAATGCGTAGCAGTTAAGTGTGTAGCTTGTTCCGGGGTAGAAAATTTCGCTCGGCGAAGTGATCGTTATGCCGTACTGAGAACCCGTGCCGCCGGGGAATCCGGGCATTGTCGGGTACAGGGCCGGGTCGTATATATTGAATATGACGGTCTTGATGGTCTCGGGTGTGGTGGAGCCGGTTTTTGTCCCTGTTGCGTAAGCATAGCCGGTGCCGTAATTGATGATGTAAACATAGCCGAACGGCGACAAGGTTATGGCTCCCGAGCAGTTCCATTTGATGTTTGTGTAACCTTCTTTTTCTGCGTCGGTTAAAGTAAGATACGAACTCAGGTCGTAATAAGTCTGAGATCCCTGTATATAGGGTATAAATATCTCCGTCGTTTTGGCGTCGGCGGCCGATACCGTTATCGGAAGTGCGACGGCGATCATCACGAGCGCCAACAGAACCGACAGCATACGGGTAATTCTGCGGATCATATTTTTGCCTCCGTTAAAATTTAATTATGCCTCAACATTAACAGACGGTTTAATGACTGGAAAGTTCCGTATATTTATGAAAATATTTCCGCATCCGACGCCGTCCGTCCATATAGGTATATTTTACCTTTTGAGTTAATGTTTGTCAATAGCTTAACGGGAGACGGATACGTCAAATGTAAAATAAAATTGCTAATGCAAACCCTTTTATATGCGCTTTTTGTCGTTTTCTGTCAATCAAACACCTTTTTGCTGTTATAATCGGCGAGCACGTTCTCGAACCAGTCGCCTTCCGGCTTCGGTATCGGACGCGCCGCTTCGCGCCTTATGCGCGCGCCGCCGTCCGGCGTCACGCTCACATATTGCAGCTCGCCGGAATGAGCCGTGTCGATCTCTACGCGCTCGTCCGATGCGAGCAGCTCTTCGGCGGTCTTGTCTGTCACTACGAAGCTGCCGCGGCTTTTGCCGCCGTTTTCGATATAGTCGGCGATGGCGCTGAGCATCGCTGCCTGCGTCAGGAGTATGTCGCGGTTGACTGACAGTTCGCGAAGCGATCGGGCGTCTGCGCACGAATACTGCTTGGCAAGCGCGGCGCGCGTTTCGTTGAGCGCGGCGCGCACCTCGGCGGGCGAGCGCATAAACGCTCCTGCGCGGCTCATGCGGCGCGCGTAAACCGAGCGCTCGCGCAGCACATCGCCGGTTTCGCCGCCGCCCTTACTCATGGATGCAAGGAGTTTCTGCGTTTCCGGCGAAAGTTCCGGTAAAATCACCGCATAATGTGCGTCCGTCATTTCCGCGACTCTCGCCGCTATCTTTTCAGCGGCGCGGGTCGAGCCGACCTGAGTCGAGTTGAGCGCGCTGCCGCCGGGGCGCCTGACGCCGAAAACGCCGTTCGCCTCGCCTATGATGAAAAGTCCCGGGAGGCTCGTGCTCTCGTACCATATGTCGCCGGCTAAACCGCCGTTGCAGTGCTGCGCGCAAACGGCAGCTTTCAACGGCTCGCGTTCGAGGTCGATGCCGTGGTCGAGATACAGTTTATACGCGCCTTCGTTCATCGCGCGCAGCCGCGCCGCAGGCGTCGGAGCGTCGGCGCGGCTCCGCGCAAGGTAGTCGCGCGCCGTATCGTCCATGTCGGATAAGCAGTTTATGCTTTCGGGGTTGCGCGTGTAATCGATGTAGACCGTCCTTCCCTTCTGTGTTTCGGCGAATACGGCGAGGTCGACCGCACTGCTGCCGCGGTTCTCCCTCGTCCCTATCTTCGACGGGTCGAACGGCCACTCATAACCCTTTAGGAACACAGCGCGCGAAAGCGAGCGCGTGTCAGGGAAATAATCGCGTAAAAACTCGCGCTCCTCCCCGTCCGCATCGACGGAGATATAACGCGGGATCACCTGCTGATAGCTGCCGGACAGGTTCCATCTGAAATCGGTCGACGCAAGCCCGTACTGCGACTCGGTCAGGTTGACCGCCTCCGCCCCCGCCGCGAGCGGCGCACCGAGTCCGCATGTCTGCGATTCAGGGTACACCGTGTCGGCGTAGATCGCGCTCGGGCCGCCCGTCGCCCACACGACGTTTCCTGCGGCAACAAGCGCGAGCCCGTACGGGTTCAGCGATACGTCGTCCGTCAGCGCGGCGACGCCGACCGCGCGTCCGCGATCCGCGAGCACTTCAATCGCGCGGAAGCCGTCGAGAATCGGGATGTTTTCGGAGAGAACTGCTTTTTCGAGCGCTTCGGTCATGTACTTCGACGTCAGCGGCCCGCAAGACGTAGCGCGCATGCGGCTGTCGTGGTCGGTCTTGTATCCCGTGTATTCGCCCCAGACGTTGTGCGGAAACGGCACGCCGAGCCCGACCAGTTTGTAAAAACCTCGCAGCGAAAGCGCGGCTTCGATAAACGCGAGGTCTCCGTGCATCGCGCCGCCCGCGGCGAGGTCGGCGGCCATGTCCGGCACGCTGTCGGGCGCGGCCGTCGCCGACAGCTTGTAATACGTCTGCTTGTCTGAGCCCGTGTTGCGCGACGTTCCCATCATGAGGCCTTCCGTTACGACCGCGATGTCGCGGCAGCCGAGAGTCGCGAGCGTGTGCGCGCAGTTCAGGCCCGCCGCACCGCTGCCGATAATTGCTGCGTCAACCGTATAAACGCGTACAGGCGTTTCCCTGCCGCAGATATTTACTATTTGCGTTGATGTTTTCATACAACCCGCTCCGTTTATATTGACATGCACGTTCGCATGAACTATAATCCATTTTGGTTGATTATACCTCATTACCCGCGATCTTACAATATTGATTCAATTAAGGAGCCGTAATCATGCCGGAAATATTCAAGAAAATTGCCGATGAGGGCAGCTTCCGCGTTCTCGGTATAAACGAAATGAAGCTGTATTCGGACATGAAAAGTTCGTTTGACGCGCTGCCGCCGAACGCGTCGGAGAAGCTGGCCGAACGGGCAAAAAAGGCCGCCGAAACACCGTCGCCGCGCCTTTCGGCGTCCGAATATGCGATGTTCGGCGAAATCGGCGACAGAGCCGTTTACGAAGGCAGCTATTTTTCGCGCCGCAGACGGATGTTGAATATCGCGCTCGGCGTGATTGCGGGCAGCACCGAACTTGTCAAGCCGCTCGCCGACGCGGTATGGGAGATATGCGAGGAGACGACATGGGTCATTCCGGCGCACAACCCCGGCGGCGGCCGCGACCGGCTGTCATATGATTATCGCGAACCCATCTTCATCGATCTGTTTTCTGCAGCCACCGCCGGCGACCTCGCGATGGTCTATTCATTCTGCAAAAAAGAGCTCGACGCTTTTACGCCCATGATATGCGAGCGGCTGCTCTACGAGCTTGACCGCCGCATATTCAAACCGTTTCTATCGCGTAACGACATGTGGTGGATGGGCTTCGACGACAGGCACACGAACAACTGGACTCCGTGGATCACATCGAACGTACTGCTCGCGTTCATGCTCGGCTGCTCAGACGACAGCATTCGGCGCGCCGCGCTTGTCCGCTGCATGACGTGTCTCGACAATTTCACGCGCAGTTACGCCGAAGACGGCGGCTGCGACGAGGGTTGCGGCTACTGGACTGTCGCCGCCGCGAGCTGGTTCGACGCCGCCGAGGAGATATATGACATGACCGGCGGCGATATCGACGTTATGCGCGAGCCGCTCGTCCGCGCGATGGGTGAATATATCGTCAACTTCTATGTCGGCGGCGGATGGTGCGTAAACTTCGCCGACTGCTCGCCGAGAAGCGCGCCGCCTTCTGTCATTGTGCGCCGGTACGGCCGCCGCTGCGGCTCCGCGCTGATGAAAGAAGCCGGCGAAGCGCTGTACAACCGTTCCCACGCATACGAAGGCAGCGGGGACACGACGCCGTACCGTATGTTCAAGAACCTGCTCGAGGAGATCGACATCCTCTCCGGGCCAGCGCACGGCATGCCGGACGCGCCTAAGGCTGTGTGGTATCCGGGAATCGAAGTCGCGATCTTCCGCGGCGACACCTTCGGCGACGGGCTGCTGCTCGCGGCGAAGGGCGGCAGCAACAACGAGAGCCACAACCACAACGACATCGGCACGTTCACCGTCTACGACGGCACGGAGCCGCTAATAATCGACGCCGGCGTCGAGACTTATTCAAAGAAGACGTTTTCGTCCGAGCGTTACAGCATCTGGACGATGCGTTCGAGTTATCACAACCTGCCCGTTTTCGGCGGCTGCGAACAGCTGCCCGGAGCAAAGTACCGCGCAGCATCGGCGGAATGCGATGCCGCGGCGCAAACGCTGCGTCTGGGTCTCGAGTCCGCTTATCCGAAGGACGCGCATATTGTAAAATACACGCGTGAATGCTCGCTCACGGACGGCGCGGTTCGCGTGAGAGACGTTTTCGAACTTTCCGAAGCGGAGGACGTCACCTTCACGTTCATGCTTGCGGCTGAACCCGAACCGGCGGAAGGACATGCGGTTTTATCGGGCGGGCGCGTACTTACGTTCTCACCCGAGCTTCAACCCGAAGTCGATGAGATTATTTTGACGGACGCGAAGATCAGGCGCGACTGGTCTGCGAGAGCGAACGGAACGGAGCCGATTTTCCGTCTGCGTCTTACGGCGCGCGGAATTTCCGCAGGTGACTATATATTCACCGTCCGATGACGCAGACCCGTATTTCCCGAACATTTTCGTCATCCGCGTAATATATTTCGCGCTTTTTAGTCATTTGCTTTATTTGTCGCAAAGCCTTGTTATTCAAGGATAATAAGATTTATGCGGCTGCATAACATTCGAGTTATGCATCCGCATAATATTATGCATGCTTTTTAGACGTCTGTCTTATTGCTGATGTTTCGGCATGCGACGAGGTCAACGCCGGGTGCTATGAAGTCTTTCACTATCACATCTCCGAGTTTAACCGGAGCATTGACGCGAAGCGTTTTGACAATTTCCATCGCTTTAAGTAAATCGGGCTTCGGTATCGGCGCGCTCGTTTTTACCGGCACGAGCGGATACTCTCCACCGTCCACCCTGACCGTTGTCGTGAGCGTGCGCGTCGGGTTCGTTATCTCCTCGATCGCGTATTTTTCACCGCGCCGGCATTTATTGCCCTCCACTGCGATAACTTTTCCGTTGTCGATCGTCGCGGTGAGGCGGCAGCCGACTGGGCAGACGATGCATGTCATCGACCTTTTTTCCATCGCGCACCTCCTATTCTTCCGTGACGCTGACGGTGATCCTCGACGCGGCTGCAAGCTTGTCGAAATTAGCTTCTTTTATCTCAATGCTCTCCATCTCGCCCGGAGCGGCGACCTGCTTCTTATTAGAATACAGTTCGACATCGCCCGCGCGCAGCTTCACGCGAACATTTTTAAGAGGTCTGTCAACGCGGAAGAAGAAGCGTACGCCGGACGGCTTTGCCGCAGATATGTGCTGCGGCACGACATAACGCACATGATCGGCGGGTTCGACCGGTATATAACCGCCGGATGCCGGCGCGTTCCCGAGCGCAAACGCGGCGGCCGACGCGCCGGCGTTTTCTGCTTCGCGCGACACATAGTCGACGAGGTCGTGCACGTGCAGAGCGTTTCCGCAGGCGAAGACGCCTTTGACGCCCGTCTCGCACCGCTGGTCGACGACCGCGCCGCCGGTGACGCGGTCGACAGGTATCGACGCGCCGCGAGTCAACTCGTTTTCCGGTATCAGACCGACCGACAGAAGGAGCGTATCGCACTCGACAAGCTCCTCCGTGCCGGGTATCGGACGGAGTTTTTCGTCCACCTTGCTTATCATGACTGCTTCAACGCGGTCGCGGCCGATGATGTTTGTTACCGTGTGCGATAAGTACAGCGGTATGTCGAAGTCGTCGAGGCACTGCGCAATATTTCGCGCGAGCCCGCCGGAATATGGCATCAGCTCGCAGACACGCAGAACCTTCGCGCCCTCTAGCGTCAGGCGGCGCGCCATGATGAGGCCGATGTCGCCGGAGCCGAGTATCACGATCCTGCGGCCGGGCATCTTGCCCTCGATGTTGACGAAGTGCTGCGCCGTTCCTGCAGAAAATATGCCGGCGGGGCGGCTGCCGGGAATGTTGAGAGCACCGCGCGTCCGTTCGCGGCAGCCCATCGCAAGGATGACCGCATCCGCTTCCGCGCGGACGAAACCGAGCGCGGGAGAAACGAACGTGACGGTGCGGCCGTTTTCGTCGGCAGAGAGAGACAAAACCATCGAATCGGTCGCGACGCCGATGCCGCGTTCGCGCACTTTGTCGATGAAGCGGGCCGCGTATTCGGGCCCCGTCAGCTCGACTCCGAAGTAATGAAGCCCGAAGCCGGCATGGATGCACTGGTTGAGTATGCCGCCGAGTTCGCGGTCCCGCTCGATTATCAGTATGTCGTCGGGGGCGACGCCGGAGTCCGCCGCGGAAAGAGCCGCGGCGAGCCCGGCGGGTCCGCCGCCTATGACGATTATCTTTTTATGCATGTCGATTATACCGGTCCGAATAAAAATATTGTGAAAGCGCCCGCCCGTTTAAATGGGTTCGGCCGTATACGCTTGATTTATAACGCAGTTATTTTACATCGCCGTATAAGAGTTCGGAACCGCTTCCTTTTTTTGTAATCTGTTCGAGCGGCACGCCGAGCTCTCGGGAGAGAAGCTCCGCCACTCTCGGCGAGCAGAACCCGCTCTGGCAGCGCCCCATTCCGGCTCTGACGCGGCGTTTTACGCCGTCAAGCGACTTAGCTCCGGGTGCGATGCGGATGGCGTTCAGTATGTCTCCCTCTGTCACGGTCTCGCACCGGCAGATGATGCGGGAAAACGCAGGATCCGCGGCGACGGCCGCTTCGCGCTCGTCGTCGGTCATGTCGAAGAAGCGGCGCGGATTTCCGTCCTTCGTGCGCGTCTTTATATGATTTCTGCGCGGTACGACGGGCAGCCCGTCCTCCGCCAGAAGCGTCAGTATATACTCGGCGGCGGCGGGTGCGGACACAAGTCCGGGCGACTCGATTCCGGCGGTATGGATGACGTTTTTAAGCTGCTTCGAACGCGCTATATAAAAGTCTCCGGTGTCCGGCGTCGCGCGGACGCCCGCGAACGATGTTATGACCGCCTTCAGGTTTACCGACGGCACGAGCTTCCTCGCGCCCGCCGCGACTTCTTCAAGCCCGGCGGCGCATGTTTCGGTATCGTCTATCCTCGAAACTTCGTGGGCGTTAGGCCCGCAGATAGTGTTGTCGTCGGCGGTGGTGGCGACGAGTATGCCCTTTCCGTTTGCGTTAGGGCACGCGAACAGCACGGTATCGACGACGGCCGCCTCGCGGTCGAGCAGCAAATATTCGCCGCGGCGCGGCGTAATATGAACGGGGAAGTCGTGCTCGCCTATTATTTCGGCGACTTCCGTCGCGCGCAGNNGCTCCACACGCCGGCAAGGTCGTATGCCTCCGTGACGTTGAAGTTGAATATGAACTCCACGCCGTTGGCCGCGGCGTTCTGGCAGCAGGCGATGGCGAGGTCGTACGGGCATACGACTCCGGCGGTCGGGGCGTAAAGCGAACCGACGGCGTCGGGGGTGATGGCCGGAACGGCGGCGCGAAGAGCGTCCCTGTCGAGCAGCTTGAGATCCGGCACGCCGTTTTTGATGCCGCGTTCCAATAATTTATGAAGCGTTGCCATATCGTCGTCGTCAAACGCGACGACATGGCTGCCGCATTTTTTATAATGCACGCCGAGCGAGGTTGCTATCTCCTCCGTCATGGAGCAGCCGCGGACGTTAAGCTTCGCTTTTAACGTCCCGGGTACGGGGTCGTAGCCCGCGTGGACTATGGCGGAGTTCGCTTTAGTCGTTCCCGTGGCGACGTCATCGGCGGCTTCGACGACAACGGCGGAAACGTTGTATTTCGCAAGCATATAAGCCGTCATCGCGCCCGTTATGCCGGCTCCGATCACGGCGACGTCATAAATCATTTCAAGCACCGTATTTCAAGATAAATTTGTAAGGAGTGCACAATACTGCTCCGTAAAATATATAGCGGCGTGCGGCTTTTTTGTACAATACGCGCAGGTTATAGCCATGTTTGCCGCATGATATATTTTTTACGCGCTTTATGAATTATAACATGATGAAGATAAAATTGCAATACCGTCAACAATATACGCAATTGATTTAAAAGTCGCTAAAAATATATTTGAAATGTTCACAATGTTTTGATATACTTTCAAATAAATTATGCAACTTTACCGTTTACCGGTGCAACTGTTGCACAATATTTCGCCTCTGTGTGAATTTTTATAACGGCTGATCGCCGAAAAACCGGAAAGGATGGAGGTCTTAAGTATTTTTTACAAATTTGTAAAAAATACTTAACATCGGGCACGACAGATGAACTCTCAGAATCAAACGTCAAGGCTTGCCGAATTCGAACTGAAGGACGCTTATAATGCCGCCGAAAAGCTGATCTCGGAAGTCGAGAAGGTCGTCATTGGCAAACACAACGAGGTGGTGCTGCTCGTAACGGCGCTGCTTTCCGGAGGACATGTCTTAATCGAGGATGTTCCCGGCGTCGGCAAGACGTCGCTCGCCGCGTCGCTCGCCAAGGCCGCGGGGCTTGATTTCCACCGCGCGCAGTTCACGCCCGACGTCATGGCGTCGGACATCACCGGTTTCAACATCTACAACCGCCAGAAGGAGATGTTCGAGTTCCGCGAAGGCCTCGTCATGTGCAACATCCTGCTCGCGGACGAGATCAACCGCGCCAGCCCGAAAACGCAGTCGGCGCTGCTCGAGGCGATGGAGGAAGGCCGCGTCACGGTCGACGGCACGACTTATCAGATCCCGGATCCGTTCATGGTCATCGCAACGCAGAACCCGACCGGCTATGTCGGTACATATCCTCTGCCGGAAGCTCAGCTCGACCGCTTCTCGCTCAAGCTGTCGATGGGCTACCCGACCGCGGCCGAGGAGTTCGAGATCATCAGCGCGCGCCGCGAGAAGAATCCGCTCGACCAGATCAGCGCCGTCACCGACACCGATGTCATCAGATCGATCCGCGCGCACGTGACGTCCGTCGCGCTCGACGACGAGATATATAAGTATATCGTAACGCTCGTACAGGTCACGCGCAAGCATCCGTCGCTTTCGCTCGGCGCGAGCCCGCGCGCCTCCGTCGCGCTCATGAAGCTGGCGCAGGCGTACGCGTTCCTGCGCCGCCGCGACTACGTCCTGCCCGAGGACGTGGCGGCGGTATACGCGCCTGCGATCGCGCACCGCCTCATGCTGAAGCAGGAGGCGAAGCTCAACCGCGTTTCGACCTATGATATTTTGACGGAACTCTTAAAGACGGTCGAGGCGCCGTTCAAGGGCAAGCGCGCCTAAGCCGCGCGGGCCGCGAGTTCATATGAAGGCGGAGCCGCGCGGCATATAGACTGCTTTCTGCGCTTCGCCGCAACAACAGGCGAAATATTTTTCGATCGGATCAGGATACGATGGATAAAAAATATTCGGATAGCCCCGCGTTCGCGCTGACGCGGTATTTCTGGATTTATCTGGCCGCGCTGTTTTTCGCGCTCGTTTTCACGCAGGCGCTGCGTTCCACTGCGTCCAGCATGATGTTCTATTTCATGCTGCTGCTCCCGGTTTTCCTGCTCATATACGCGCTTATCGCAAGGGTCACGCTCAAGGTATACCTAACCGCCGAGGAGACGACGGCGCAGAAGTATTCGCCGGTCGAATACGAGTTCGACCTGATAAACGAATCGATTCTGCCCTACCCGTTTCTCGAGGCCGTCATCAGCGTCCCCGGCGAAGACGGAGTGCGCTGCACTGAGAAGATGTTCTCCGTCTCCGCGCCGCCGTCCGGCAAGTATGTGTTCAAGAACCGCTCCGTATTCAAGTACAGAGGCAGCTACGAGATTGGCGTGTCGTGCATATACATATACGACTTCTTCAAACTGTTCAGGATGCGGCTCGACGTCGGCAACTACACGACGATCATCGTTCTGCCGCGCAAGCTCAGGCTTGACGAAACCGCATCAACATCCGTCACCGACATTCCGACCGACAGCGCGCGCGTCGTAGCCGGCACGGACCAGTCGGAGATCGGCAACATCAGGGAGTACCGCATGGGCGACCCGCTGAAGTCGATTCACTGGAAGCTTTCGAGCAAGACGCAGGACCTGCAGGTCAAGGAATACAACACAAACACGGGAAAGAGCATATATATATTCGCGGACTTCGCGAGAGCGCCCGTCTACGACACAACCCCTGCGGTCATCGCACCGCCGGCTGCGGATAATAAACGAAAGAAGCGCGTCAAGCGCGTCAAGCTCGATATGGAGGCGGTCAGCGCCCCGCCCGCGGAGCCGCTGCCCGGCGGCGAATTCGACGAAGGCGTCGAAGCCGCGGCAAAAAGTCCGGAGCTTGATCCGGCAGCGCTTGCGGAAGCGGAAGCTGCGAAAGCGCGCGCCGAATTCGATTACGCCAAGGCCAACCTCGTCAAGCCCGAATATGCCGGCGATATGGACGAGTTCGTAGCCGACGGCGTGACGGAGCTCGCCGTCGCGACGGTGCTGCGCGAGCTGCGCGCGGGCAATGCCAGCACGCTCGTCTGCTTCGACGCGCGCGAGCCGTCCGGCATCGCCGCATACGAGCTGACCTCCCCGGAGGACTTCGAAAACATCTTTAAGAATTTCGCCACGACGCCGCTCGCGCCGTCCGACGACCGCGTGATGCGGCTCGCGCCGGTCGTCCGCGAGTCTATGAACGTGACGGTCAGGGTCGTAACCGGCGCTATCGACACCGAAGCCGTCTCCGGCTACGCGGCGCTTCCCGCGATGTTCGGCGGCGCCGGCACGGGTTCCGTCACGGAGGTGCTCGTATTCAACCCCGACGAACGTTACGCGGACCCGGCGGCACGCGTCGAATACATCGATCTCTGCCGCTCGCGCCTCGCTCAGAACGGCGTGGTGCTGACTCAGCTGCGCACCGGTGAGCTGCAATGACCGCTAAACCGCTCCGATCGGCGCGCATAACGCCGGCATACCGTCATCTCGACCGGCAGGAGGTCACATGGATACTGTAAAAGAAAAGCGTCCGCCGAAAAACCGGGCGCAAAAAGATAAAGTCCGCGAAAGATACATATTCGCGCCGACAGGGCTCGATATACCGAAAAGCGCCGTCTACGCCGGATATATCGGCCGCGTGTTCGTCGCGTACATCGGCGCGCTCGGCATGGTGTCGTTCATCGCCGACGCGCTGAATACCTACGAAACCTATCCCGATATCTCGTTTTTATTCCTCGCGCTTGTATGCCTTGCCGGCACCGCGGTGTTCGCGCTCGCGGCGCTGAACAGGATAACGCTGGCGGTTTTCGGCGGCGGAGCGCTTGTCGCGGGCGGCGTTTACATAGCGGCGCAGCCGGCTCCGCTCGACTTCTGCCGCATGGTCGGCATAGGGTTCTACAACCACATAATCGACAGGCTGACGACGGTCGGCTATACGACCGTCGGCATGTACCGCTTCGACGACAGCGCGCTTCCCTTCTCCGCCGACGCATCATATCCGGCTTCGTACGTAAGCATCGCGTTTGCCGTGCTGTGCGTGATGTTCGCGGCGCTGTTCGTCTTCACGATCGCGCGGCGCGTCAGGCTCGTCCCGCTCGTCATCGTGTGCGTGCTCTTCATCTCGAGCATATTCATGTACAACATCACGCGCACCAACACGGGCTTTGCGCTGATACTGTCGGCGCTCGCCGGCGTAATCGTTCTTAAGGTCTACGACGCCTGCTATATCGGCGGCGTCGCGCGCACGAGGGTGCGCGAGCGCGCGCTTGAAAAAAAGCGCGCCAAACTCGCGGCCGCGGAAGCGAAGAAGTCGCCGGCGCGAAAAAAAGTTACCGCAGCAGCCGAAGCGGAGGGTGGCAAAGCGTCCGCCGGAGCGCGCAATGCGCGCCCGAAGCGCGGAAAAGAGGAATCTTTTGTCAGCGTGCGCGATATATCGAGCGTACTGACGACGGAGCTTCGCGAAGAGGAAAAGATCGCGTATACTCCGCGTCCGAAGCCGAGGCCTGAGATAGTGACGCTGCCGAACGGTAAAACCAAGAAAGTAAAACCGAAAACAGAACCGATGACGCCGTCCGAGTTCGTGACGATGCTGCGCTGGCGCATCGAAAACGCCGGTTCGCCTGAAGCTGTCGCGGAACGGGCGGAGCGCAAACGCACAAACCGCTGCTCGGCCGCCGGCGGTTTCGCCGGCTTCGCGGCGACCGCGCTCGCGCTTATCGTCATCTGGCTGCCCGCCGCGACGACGAAAAGCTACTTCAAGCCGGTCGACTTCTTAAACGAAAAGATATCGATCGCGCGCATGTACGTCACCGCGTACCTGCTCGGCGACGACGTCGACCTGAACAACCTGTCGCTGTACAGCGGCCTCTCCGACTTCTCCGCGCGCGACGTCAACTTCGACTCGCCGACATACTACGGCACGAAGATCATGACGGTCGACACGAGCTACGACACGCCCGTGTATCTGCGCTCATGGATCGGCACGTCGTTCAATTACGACGAGGGAAAGTGGTACAGCGCCGAAAACGACGAGATCATCAAGTACCGCAAGACATTCGGCACCGGTTTTTCGCCTGAGAAGATAACGCAGAACTTCTACGCGGCAACGCTGCCCGCCGCCGTCGACATCAACCGCTACGACACATACAAGAACTATGTGCAGTACGGCTTCTTCATCATGCAGCTCAACCTGACGCGCATCAACGGCAACGGCTACCTTCTGTATATACCGTCGTTTCTGTCGACCGACGCGGGCATCCTCGAGTACAACTCGAAGGAGAGCGCGAAGTTCAAGAACACCTGCTATTACGACGGCATCTACACATCGCGCTTGTTCATGCCGGGCGAGCAGTACTCGACGCTGTCCTACGTCACGTCTATGCGGTATGACGGCATCGGCGACAACATAACGAAAAACATCTATTACTACGATTATTCAAATGTATATCTGACGCAGCTTGACTATATGCTCGGGCAGTATCCGCTCTACGACGTTAAGGTCAGCGAGGACGGCGAAGAGCAGGTGCTATCCCCTGTCTTTGAGAATTTCCTCACCGATTACGAGAACCGTCTCCAACTGCTCGGCATTCAGTGGAAGGGCGATTCGATTCTGCGCCGATATGTGCAGATGGACGAGAAGGAGCGCAAGGCTTACAAGGCCGCGATAACGCTCGAAGCGAAGTACCGCGATAAGCAGGTCAAGGGTACGTATGTTTCGACGACAAAATCGCCGGAGATACGCCGACTCGCCGCGGAGCTGTGCGGCGTTGACTTTGACGAAAATCCCGCCGACCTCAAGGTCAAGTACGACTCGCTGACATCGCCCTTCACGGCGCTCGAGAAACTCGCCGCCGCAAACGCTCAGAAGCTCGAAGATGCGGACGGCGACGGCTCCGTCTTCGGAGTCGATTTCGTGCCCGCCGACGGAGAAGGCACCGCCGTGCCGTCGGAGACGATACACGAAACCGTCATGAGCGTGCTCAAATACCTTGAGAACAACTACACATACACGCTTGAGCCGACCGCTCCCGCAACCGAGGACGAAAGCGACGCCGTCAACAACCTGAACGCATTCCTTTATGATGCAAAAGAGGGGTACTGCGTCCATTTCGCGACGGCGGCGGCCGTGCTGCTGCGCGAGATGGGCATCCCGACGCGCTTCTGCCAGGGCTACCTCGCGTCCGACTTCTGGCGCAACTACGCGATCGACGCGCCGACCCGCTACCGCATCAACGTCTACGACTACAACGCGCACGCTTGGATCGAGGTTTATTACCCCTCCCTCGGCTGGGTGCAGTATGAGGCGACGCCGCCGTTTATGTCCGACATGTACGACGCGCTCGAGACGTCGTCGTCCGCTTATACGCCGACTCTCCGCGATCCGCTTACGTCGACGCCGGAGCCGGAGGAGACTGACGTCGACATCGGCAATCTCGACGCCGAAAGAGCCGCGTTCATACGCGCCGTCGTGCTCTGGAGCCTGCTCGGGGCGGTCGTGCTTGCGCTTATCGTCACCGCGGCGGCCTTCGTCGCGTCGATCCGCAAGCGCTCGGAGAGAGCGTACAGCGAGCGCAACCGCACGATTCAGGAGGCCAAGAGCGAAGCGGACTTCGTCTACGGCGACGAGCGCTCGCGTTCGCTCGCCAAGAGGTTGAACGACTATGTGATGGCGATATTCGAAGCGCTGGGCGTCCCGCCCGAGACCGGCGAGCTGCCTTCGCAATACGCGGAGCGCCTTTCGGAGGAGTACAACAACCTGTCGAAATACCCGATCACCGAAGTCATGAGCATAATCGAGAAAGAGGAGTTCGGCTCGGGGTTAAACTTCCGCGAGCTGTACACAATCGCGGATTATGTGAACGACATCACACACTCGATCTGGTCGGGGCTCTCGTCGAGGGAGAAGTTCAAGATGCGCTACTTTAAGCGCGTGCTGTAAAATTATATGATCCAAAGCGCTTCCGTACAAGGAAGCGCTTTATGTTGTTGCGAAACGACATAATATATGATATAATACTTGTAAATTATTGCATGGCGGGTTATATGGCTGATTATTCCACGCAGGCGCTCGCATATCTCGGCGACGCGGTAATCGAGCTTCTCGTGCGCAAAGAGGCGGTCACGCGGCTGCCCGGCGGCGCGAGCGGCGATCTCAATTCATTTGCACGGACGCGCGTCACGGCGCCGGCGCAGTCGGACGCCGCTGAGCGGATAATACCTTACCTGACAGAAGAAGAAAACGGCGTTTATCACCGCGGGCGCAATAACATCCACAATGCGATTCCGCATTCCGCCACCGCGGCGCAATACAGGCGCGCAACCGCGCTCGAGTGCGTCTTCGGCTGGCTTTACCTGCGAGGCGATACGGCGCGCATTCGCGAGCTTTACTCGCTCGCTTATAATACGGAAGATTCGGAGCTTAATGATGCGCAGATATAAAGTTATGAGCGTCTTCGGCACGCGGCCCGAAGCCACAAAGATGTGCCCTCTCGTGTTGGAGCTGCAACGGCGCGACGGAATCGAATCCGTCGTCTGCCTCACCGGCCAGCACAGGGAGATGCTCGACTCCGTCATGACGCAGTTCGGCGTCAGGGCCGATTACGACCTCAACAT
>DBRA01000070.1:25259-27087 GCA_002305445.1 Clostridiales bacterium UBA1380
ATCGCCCGACCTCGTGCTTGTTCACGGCGATACGACGACGTCGTTCGCCGCCGCGCTCGCGGCGTTTTATATGAAAATACCTGTCGGGCACGTCGAAGCCGGTCTGCGCACATACGACAGGTATTCGCCGTTTCCCGAGGAGATGAACCGCACGCTGACTTCGCGCATCGCCTCGCTCCATTTCGCGCCGACCGAACGCAGCCGCGCCAACCTCATCCGCGAGGGCGTGACCGAAAACATATATGTCACCGGCAACACGGGGCTTGACGCGATCCGTTACACAGTGCGCGACAGCTACACCTTCAGCGAGCCGCTGCTCAACACAATCGACTTTTCATCGAAAAAGTGGATCGTCATGACCGCGCACAGGCGCGAGAATATCGGCGAGGGGCTCGAACATATCTGCCGCGCCGTAAGGCGGCTCGTTGAGGACTGCCCGGACGTTGCTGTGATAGATCCGGTACACCTCAATCCCGCCGTGCGCTCGACCGTCAACGCAATATTGGGCGGGCTCGACCGCGTCTATTTAATCGATCCGATCGACGTCGCCGATATGCACAACCTCATGAAGCGCGCGACGCTCTGCCTGACCGATTCGGGCGGATTGCAGGAGGAAGCGCCGGTGTTCGATCTGCCGGTGCTCGTGCTGCGCTCGGAGACGGAACGGCCCGAAGCCGTCGACGCCGGAACGGTCAGAATCGTCGGAACAGACGAGGAAACGATATACGCGCAGTCCCGGCTGCTGCTTGAAAATGCCGAAGAATACGCAAAAATGGCTAACGCCGTCAACCCGTACGGTGACGGCCATGCATCGGAAAGGATAGTCGACGCGATTATAGAATATGCAAGTCAAAATAAAAACGGACGGAGGAGACTATCATGAAAACCTGGGACGAATTTAAAAAGTTCGCGTTCAAGGGCAATGTGATTGACATGGCGGTCGGCGTTATCATCGGCGGAGCGTTCGGCAAGATTGTGACGTCGTTTGTAAACGACATCATAATGCCGCCGATCGGCGTACTTATCGGCGGAGTCAACTTTTCGGACCTGAAGATCACAATGGTCGAAGCGACAGGCGACACCCCTGCGGCGACGATCAATTACGGCGCATTTATTCAGACAATCCTCGACTTTTTCATTATCGCGCTGTGCATTTTTATTCTGGTTAAAATCGTCACCAAGAGCCGCAATGTGCTTGAAGCGAAATTAAAGGCGCAGGAACCGCCCAAACCCGCTCCCGAACCTCCGAAGCCGACCAAGGAGGAGGAACTTCTCACCGAAATCCGCGACCTTCTCAAAGAAAAGAAATAACGTCAAACATCCCGTTTCCGATTCAGTCGCCTCACATGATGTACTCCATAAAAAAACCGGCGGAGCCATACGGCTCCGCCGGTTTTTTTGCTGTTCAGTCGGCTCTGTAAACATTTTTCGCAGTGACGTCGCCGTCTATGTCGCCGCCGACCGTTACGTCGCCGCTTGTGCTGACGTCGCCGCCGACGTCGCCCGCGACGGTTACTTCTCCGATATTGCTGACTCCTTCGTTGATATCTCCGCACACGGTCAGCGCGCCCACGTTGCTGACGCCGCCGCCTACGTCGCCCGACACGGTCATGTCGCCCTTCGCATTTACGTCGCCGCCCACATCGCCGCCGACGGTCACGGTTCCTCCCGTAACGCTGCCGTCGACCGAGCCGTCAACGCTTATCGCACGCTCGCCGGAATTCGGCGCGTCTGTCATGTTGACGTCGCCGCCGACGTCGCCGCCGACGCTGACGCTGCCGAAGCCGATCGTAACGTCGCCCTGTGCGTCACCGCCGATGCTGATGCT
>DBRA01000070.1:27108-27619 GCA_002305445.1 Clostridiales bacterium UBA1380
GTCGCCCACATTGATGCTGCCGCTGGTGCTCGTCACGTTGCCGTCGACGCCGTCGCCGATCTGGATCTGCCCGGAGCCTGTCGATATATTGCCCTCGACACCCTCGCCGACACTGACCTGGCCGGAACCGACGGCAATACCGCCCTCGACGCTTCCGCTGATATTTACGCTGCCGCTTCCCGAGCTGATACCGCCGTTTACATCGCCGTTTATTTCGATTCTTCCGCTTTCGGTTTTTACAGTTCCGGAATTGATCACGTTTCCGTTCACGATCACGGAGAACATGCTTACGATATTGTGCGCCGCGCCCCAGACGTTCAGCGTAATCTTTTCGCCGAGGTTCTCCGGCATCTCCGCGCGGTCGACTATCTGACCGTTTTTGATAAGCACGGCGTATAATTTGCCGTCGGCAAGATCCCCGAACATATCGCTGTTCGCAGTCATTATGGAAACTTCCTGCGACGTGTTTTTCGCGATATCATCGGTCCGGTCCGATTCGTCAGCCGGATAC
>DBRA01000070.1:27651-39320 GCA_002305445.1 Clostridiales bacterium UBA1380
GCATCTTTGCGCGCCTGTTCTGCGCGCTTCATGGCTTCCTCGCGCGCCTGTCTGCCCAGCTTGCGCGCCTCCTCCGCATGCTTCAGCGTTTCGGCGCGGACAAGCTCCGCCTGCTTCATCGCTTCCTCGCGCACACGTCTGCCTGCTTCCCTCGCGGCCTCCGCCTGTTTTTCGATGTCCGCGCGGACGGCTTCGACCTGCTTCTCGATTTCCTCTTTGTCGACCGGGTTGTTTGACGACTGCATCTTATGGGCCATCTTTTCGCCGAACGTTTTGCCCCATTCGCCCATCTTTTCGCCGAAGTTCTTGCCCCACTCGCTCATTTTGTCGCCCCATTCGCTCATCTTCGCGCTGAAGCCGTTCACCGCTTCGTTTATCTTATCCGCAATCTCGTCGTCGTCTTCGTCATCGTCATCGTCATCGTCGTCTTCGTCTTCGTCATCNNTCGTCGTCGTCGTCGTCGTCGATGTTTTCGGCGTTATTCGCCGCGGCTTCCCTCGCGGCTGCGTCGAGCGCAGCCTCATCGACTTCGTTGCCGCTGTCCTCGCGAAGACGCGCTTCCCATTCGTCCGCGCGGGAGGGCTCAGGATTCTCCGCCGGTTGCTCCTTCTCTTCTTCGTTTAACGCGCTGAAATCGAAGAAGCAGTCCGTCGATTTGCCGAACAGCTCCGCCATGACCGGCAGCAGCATTATATCCGGCATCGTCTCGGAGCGCTCCCACTGCGACACCGCCTGTGGTGTGACGCCGAGCTTTTCGGCAAGCTCCGACTGCGTCATGCCTGACGCTTTTCTTAACTGTACTATGCGTTTTCCGATGATCTCTTTGCTTGTCATTTCTGTATTCTCCTTATGTTAATAATATGGATTCCGTTCCGGCGAAAGCAACGCTTTTCTTTTTTCACCTTGCGTTATCATAATAGCACGTATTGTCTATATTGTCAAGCAGATTTTTGTTGATGTTGACAAATTTAGTTTTTCAAGTATTGCTTTAGTCATATTATATCACAGCATTTTCCAGAAAGCAAGATGTTTTTCGGATTTTTTTGGAATTTTCACGGGTAGCACTTTTTTGCCGCAAGCATATCATATGTTGAGGATTATAATACCGGAGGACTGATAATTTGATGAATAATAACCAAAACGGTAATTATGGTACGCTGATCGTCGCAGTAAGAACCGCGCGCGGAGCCTTTCCGGTCGCCGGTGCGATTGTCACGGTAAGCGAAGTGCCTCCGAAGCCGTCGGACGGTGCCGCGCCTGACGCGGTCGCGACCAGAATGAGCAATATCAGCGGCATCGCCGGACCGTTCAGGCTGCCGGCGCCTCCCCCTTCACTTTCAATGATTCCCCCTTCCGGGCCGGACTCACCGCTGCAGTTCGCAATATACAGCGTCTCCGTATCGCACGACGGGTATTATCCGTACGAGTCGCCGAGCGAACCGATATTTTCCGGAGTGACCTCATACATGGAGATAAACCTCATACCGCTCGCGGAATACGACACCATCGACTCGGAGCCGCCGGCGATGCGCACTTAAAACGCCTCGTGTATAAAGAAACTTTGATTAAGGAGACGTATTCATATGGCAAATCCGGTAATTCCCGAAAGCATAACCGTTCACCTCGGAGAGCCCGGCGATGACGCTCCAAACATCACCGTACCGTTTATTGATTACATAAAAAACGTCGCATCGTCGAAGATATACCCCACATGGCCTGAAACGGCGATACGCGCCAATATTCTATCGCAGATTTCGTTTGCGTTGAACCGCATTTATACCGAATACTACCGCAGCCGCGGCTATGATTTCGACATCACGAACTCAACGGCCCACGATCAGTCCTTTGTCCCCGGTCGGAACATATACTACAATATCTCGAGAATTGTCGACGAAATATTCAACTCGTACATTGTGCGGCAGGGCTACATCGAACCGTTCTTTGCGGCACACTGCGACGGCATCGAAGTCATATGCGAAGGCCTCATGCAGTGGGACACCGTTTCCCTCGCGCAGGACGGACTGACGCCGCATCAGATTCTGCAGCGTTACTTCGGCGAAGATATAGATATAGTAACCGACGTCCCTGTCGAAGGCGTAACGCCGAGCGTTCCGACGCGCCTGCTGCGCGAAGGCGTCTTCGGCAACGACGTGCGGACGGTTCAGGTCAGACTGAACAGGATATCGAGAAACTTCCCTGCGATACCGAGGATCCCGACGCCGGACGGCATCTTCGGTCCGGAGACAACCGACGCGGTCAAGGCGTTTCAGGAGGCGTTCGGTCTTTCACCGGACGGAATAGTCGGCAAGGGTGTGTGGTACAGAATACTAAACGTGTATAATGCTGTTAAAAGAGTCAACGAGCTCGATTCCGAGGGCATATCGTTCGAGGAGATACAGAATATATTGCCGAGAGGGCTGCGGGAAGGCGATACGGGTCCTATCGTCCGCGAACTGCAGTATCTTCTCGCATATCTGCACGCATATGAACCGACCTTGCCCGCGTTGACAATCGACGGCATTTTCGGGCCGGAAACAAAAAAAGCCGTAACAGCCGCGCAGAGGTTTTTCGGTCTGCCCGAAGACGGTCATGCCGGCGCTGCCACGTATGACCGCATCTATCGCGCCTACAGGGGTATCCGCGATACGGTGCCTAACACCTATGAAGAAGGAATAACTCTGCCGTATCCGGGTTATCCGCTGCGGATCGGATCAAGGGGAGACGCGGTAAAGCTGATACAGGAGTATCTCAACTATATTCGTCAGGATTACGACGAAATACCACAGCTTGTTGTTGACGGGGTTTTCGGTCCGGCTACTCAGAACGCGGTTATGGTATTCCAGCGGCTCTTCGGCATCGAACCCAACGGGATCGTAGGAGCGCAGACATGGAACGAAATGGCGGCAGTCTACCACGATGTACATTATGACAGACAATCGCATCCCGGACAATTCCCCGGCATTGTGATCGGCTTATGAGGGGGACACATATGGATAACAGAAGCAACATGAGCAATCGGGGCACCGACAGAACAGCATATGTAAAGGAGGTACAGCATAAGCTGCGCGATCTGCAGTATTACACGACACTGCAGGCGACTTTGGCTGTCAACGGTATCTATGACGAAGCAACCAAATATGCCGTAACGGATTTCCAAAGGAAAAACGGCCTGAACCCGACGGGCGTTGTCGATTACGATACATGGAAAAAGATCAATGAAGTCTACGACATGTACTGCAAATACTGGTGCAAGCCGGTTCCGCTGGCGGTGTTTCCGAACGAACCCATGTATATGGTCGACCTGGGCGAGACGTCGGATTTGGTAATGATTATTCAGGTCGTCATGCAGGAACTTTCGCTGAAATACGACTTTTTTTCGGATGTGAAGCCGACCGGCACATACGACCGGGTGACAGCGGATGCGGTAAAAAGATATCAGCTTGCATGCAATCTGCCGCCGAGCGGAAGCGTCGACAAGCCGACATGGAACATGCTGGCGACAGACTACAATTTCTTCCCGGGATACCATTAAAAAAGCGCGGTTCTCTGCGAACCGCGCTTTTTTTGCGCATTTGTCACCATATATAAAGCGAACGCATCAGCTCAATCTCCTTGGCATAACCGTCGAGCTCGTTCGGCGTCTCGAGTATGAACGGGAGCGAGTGCAGCAGAGGATGGTTAATCACCCGCGCGAGCGCTTCGGCGCCGATGTGGCCTTCGCCCACCTTTTCATGCCGGTCCTTGCGCGCGCCGGGTATGTTCTTCGAGTCGTTTAAGTGAACCGCCTTCAGGCGGTCGAGTCCGATCACGCGGTCGAACTCCTCGAGCACGTCGTCGAGCGAGCCGATCACGTCATAGCCGGCGTCGCTTATGTGGCACGTGTCGAGACAGACGCCGAGCTTTTTCGCCGTCTCGGGCGAAACGGAGTCGATTATCTCGCGCAGTTCGGCAAACGTGCCGCCGATCTCGGAGCCTTTGCCGGCCATCGTCTCGAGCAGGACAGTAGACGTCTGCTCCGGCTTTACGATCGAGTCGAGCGCTTCGGCGATATACGCGATGCCGGCATCCTTGCCCTGCCCCACGTGATTTCCGGGATGAAAATTGTAATACGCGCCGGGCGTGTACTCGAGCCGCGCGAGGTCGTCCGCCATCGTGTCGCGCGTGAACGCGCGTATATGCGCGTCGGCGGAGCAGAGGTTCATCGTGTACGGCGCGTGCGCAACTATCGGCGCGAAGTTGTGCTCCGCGGCGAACACGCAGAACTCGGCGGCGTCCGCTTTGTTTATCGGCTTCGCCGCCGCGCCGCGCGGATTGCGCGTGAAGAACTGAAATGTATTCGCTCCGATTGAAACGGCGGCTCTGGCCATCGCCATATAGCCGTCGGATGATGAGAGGTGGCAACCAATATTGAGCATAATGACGTCCGTTTCTGCCGCGCAACAAGCCGCAGCGCGTTTATTTTTCTATATACGCCTTGAATAAAACCGCGGCGTATAATTTTATCATTCTTGTACGGCATAATTATATCATGTTTTTCCTGTTTTGTCATCCGGAATGCGACCGGTTGCAACGTTTTTTATCATACCCGTCATAAAACGCCGGCGACTGCTATCAAAAACTCTTGATTTTTACGCTGATGGCAGTTATAATAAAGTGTATTTTTATATGCTTATTTCAATGAGACGGGGGGCGTTATAAACGAAGCCGATACGATTGCTGGCAGCAGCCGCCGCAGCCGCAGTTGCCGCTGTCAATATCACATCGCCGGTATACGCCAGGGCATACGTCAACACGGCAGAAACCGTGAGATATACGGATTCCGGCTCAAGCGGAATTTCGATTAAGACTACTGATGCATATGAGATAAAGCCCGTGGCGCAGCGCGTCTCCGAAACTGGCCTGTCCGTTACCGACATCGCCACGCGCATGTGCTACCTCGGTTATCTCACCGGCACGGCGATCGCCGAGGACGGCACGCCCGTGCTTGATATAGATTCGGTCTGCACGCGCATATCGGGGCTCATCTTCGCGCTGCGGTTCATGGGCGTCGAACAGGACGCGCTGACCGAGAATAACACGTGCTCGTTTAAAGACGTTCCCAACTGGGCCGCTCCGTACGTCGGTTATGCTGAAGCGCATTCGCTCCTCTACGGCGACGACTTCACCGGCGGCGAGTTCGGATGCGCGAAGCCGATGGATACAAGCTGGTTCCTTTCGCTTATTATAAAGACGCTCGGATACGACCTTGGCGAGCAGTGGCGCATAAGCGGAGCCGTCGCGGCGCAGCTCGGCATCGTAGACAGCATCGAACCCGCGATGTCGCGCGGCGACGCCATCGTAGCTATGTGGAGCGCGCTTCGCGCATACTGCGCGAACGACAGCCAGACGTTCGCCGAAAAGCTCATAGCCGGCGGCAGGCTCGAATACAACGACGCGGTGTTCCTCGTCTGGTCGGTCGACGCCGCCGAAACGGAGCAGTATTTAAAGACAGCGGGGCTTTCGGTGATGCCGACGCTTGCCGACGGTTACTACACCATATCTCTCGAAAGTACGGGAAAATGCCTCAACGTCTACTCGGACGGGCCGAACGGCGACTACGACGGCGTGCCCGTCACGGTCTGGCGACAGACCGGCGACGTCACGCAGCGCTTCCGCATCGAGCGCACGGAGCGCGGCACATATAAATTATACGCCGCGTCGAGCAAGGGCGGCTTCAACAGGCTCCTCGGCGACAACGTGAAGAGCAACGGCCTTGCGCTGTGGCGCCAGAACGCGAATCTGGCAGGCGAGTACTACATAAAGCGCGTCTCCGCGTGCCCGCAGACCGGATCCGGCGATAATAACAAATGCTGGTATATCATACCGGCGGGCGAGGAGATCGAATCCGTTTTGACCGTCACCGATCCGTCTAAGGACGGCTGCGCGATAACGGCGGCTCCGTCCGACGTATCGCTTGCGTCAGGGCAGCACTGGATATTCACAAGCGACGGCGTAACGTCGAGCAGCGGTCAAGAGATGGCGCTGTTCCCGAACGACGTCGTCAACATCACGCAGGGCGCATACGAAAACTACTCGCACGGCAGGCAGAACGCGATCGACTGCGTGTCGAACACGCGCTTCTTCGCCCCGTTTACCGGCGTCATCAAGCACATCGGCGGCACCAACGAATGCAACGGCGTCTACCTCGAAAGCGTCAATCCCGTCATGTACGCCGACGGCACATGCGATTACATGACCGTCCTTTTCATGCACGACGACGACACGAGCGACCTTTACGAAGGTCAGGTGATTCCGCAGGGACAAGCCTTCATCGACAAGGGGTCCGCGGGCGACGCGACCGGCGCGCACGTTCACATAGCCGTTTACCGCGGCAAGTACGACGCGAACGCAGTTTTCACCGGGTCCGGCAACGTGTATGCCCAAAACGCATTCTTCCTGCTTCGCGATACGGTAATCAAGAGCGGCTACGATTTGTCATGGAGCATTATATATTAAACAGCCGTTTATTACGTTATAATAAAGATTAAATAATAATAACGGCGTAGCTCTTATGAGTGACGCCGTTATTCATTGCAGCTTCGCAAGGAAGAGTCTCGAAAGATAATCTCGGGTGCCGGAAGATGGTTGAATCAAAGCGCGGGAAAATTATTATACTCGCGGCTGTAATTATTATAATTATCGCCGCGTCAGTATTGCTGTGGAAATTTATCGGAGCACCGCTTATAGATTTCGTGTCGGAGCCGGAACGCTTCAGAGAATGGATAGATAAAAACGGCGCGTGGAGCAGGATCGCCTTCATCGGGATGGTGCTCTTTCAGGTTGTCGTCGCCGTTATACCGGGCGAGCCGTTCGAGATCGCGGCCGGATATGCGTTCGGCGCAGCAGAGGGCACCTTGCTGTGCATGTTTGCGTCCGCGGCGGGCAGCGTGATCATTTACGAACTCGTCAGAATCTTCGGCATAAAGTTCGCAAAGCTGTTCTTTTCGGAGGAAAAACTGGCGTCGCTGCGGTTTCTCAAGATAAACCCGAAGCGGGCGTTTCTGTTTCTTATCATTTATATGATACCCGGCACTCCGAAGGACCTGCTCAATTACTATGCGGGGCTTACGGATATGAAGTTTGTTCCGTGGCTTTTTATATGTTCGCTCGGAAGGTTCCCGTCGATCGTAACATCCGTAATCGGCGGCAATGCGCTTGGGACAAGAGACTACTGGAAAGCCGCGATTGTGTTTATAATTGCGCTGCTGATTAGCGGAGCGGGACTTTTTATATATAACCGTATCTGCAATAAGCACAACAAGGCGGAAGAAAAATGAATCGCGAGCGGCGCTCGCTGCTATAAAAAAACCGGCGGAAGCATGAGAGCTTCAGCCGGTATTTTCATACGAAGCACTATTTATAAAATGTGCCGCTCATCTTGACGATGCGTTCTTTCGTCCGAGCAGCGATTCGATGAACTCGACGATGCGGAAGCGGATCTCATACTTCGGCGACTTCTCGGTGATCATCCTGTACTCCTCGGGCGTGAAGCCGGCGGCGACGAAGTCGTCCCGGCTGACCGATGCGGACAGGCACATCGGCGGGAACAGGACGCACCACCAGTTTTTACCCTCCCCGCCGCCGAGCGTGACGACGAGCGAGCGATACGTTCCGGCGGGCAGCGAGCAGCTGTCGTATACGCGCGTCGGATACGCTTCGCTGCATATCGCCGCCGTCGCGGTATAGTCGGCGCCTTCGGCCGCCAATACCGCATTTGCTGCGGCGACGGCCTCGTCGATCGCAGCCGCAACCGCGCGCTCTGCCTCTTCGCGGCTCGTCGCTTCCGCCATCGCGGAGCGCAGGCACCCGAGGACGGCGTCCCTGACCTTAAGCTTGACGCTCTGATCATAATCCGAATCGGACGCGGCCACGACATGCAGCCGCAGCACGTCGTCATAAACCCCGCCCTCTCCGCGCCACGGCAAAAACGAAAGCAGTATCGCAAGGACGGCGGCGGCGGGACACATAACTTTAAGAAACTTTATCATATCATCCACCGTAACTTTTTATGTAGCGATATATTTTTTACCACAAAGCGCGATATTATTCATGCGGCGGCAAAAAAAGAAGGCGTACGCCTTCTTTTCGCTTTATTTCTTAAAATTGTCCTGCGCTTTGAAGAACTCGAGCACGCCGTTTGTTACGCCGCGGGCGGCTCTTTCGATTCCGTCGCCGTGAACCATGACCTCATATTCCTCGACGCAGGTGATAAACCCGCATTCGACAAGCATATTCGGGAATCGCGGGTTGCGGCACATCGCGAGCCGCTGCGATACGATGCGGAATATCGGACGGTTGAGCGCCTTTGCGACCTCGTTCGATACGATCTCCGCCGCGAGCTTGCCCGTGCTCGACCACCAGAGTCCCGTGACGCCGTTGACGAGCGTGATATTCGACTGATACGCGAGCGCGTTCTGATGTACCGAAACGCACAGGTCGGGTTCTATCTTTCGCAGATACGCCATGCGTTCGTCAATCGTCACCCTCGAGTCGTCGGAGCGCGTCAGCAGAACCTCGGCTCCGAGCGCTTCAAGCTTTTCTTTCGCCTTAAGGACGATGGCGAGGTTTATCTCCGCCTCGTTCCACTCGGCGTCGGCCGACACAAGCGCGCCGGTAGATCCGTGCTCCGAGCCGCCGTGACCGGCGTCAAGGATGATCTTCCTTCCGGCAAGCGGCTTTTCTGCGTCGCCGGATGTGCCGAGAGGGCTGCGCAGTATCAGCACGACCTCGCCGCTGTCGTAGCGCACGTCGTAGCCGTAATAGTTCGCCGAGTTGCGCATCTTCAGCGTCACGCGGATGCAGTCCGGACGCGACGTCGCCACGTAGGACGAAATGCCGGAAAACATGAGGTTATCGGCGTATGCACACTCCGGAGCGGCCGCTGTTTCGACGTTAAACAGCGAGAAAACGAACATGTTGCCCGAAAGCGTGCCGTTTATGGGCACGTTCTGCGTCGATTTTATATGTACCTCGACCGTATCATCGAGCGGTACGACATATACGCCGCCGATTTTCGCGAGCGGCACGTCGTCCGAAATCTCCCTCGCGTCGGAGCAGGCGACATAGCCTCCCATTCTGAGCTTATAATAGCCGTTGCCCTGCCATACGACGCGGTCGCGCATGCCGGGCACCTGTACAGAGTAGTCGTCGTAATACCAGCTGTCGGTCGCGACCTTCAGCTCCGCGTCGTCGTTTACGGTCTCGATTATGATATATGCTCCGTCGCCGAGCACGCGGACTCTTGCGCCCGTCGTCGTCTCCGATGTCAGAGAGCAGGTGAAGACAAGTCTGCCGAGGTCTTTCGCTTTACCGGCCGAAGCTTTCGGCAGCTTTATCGAACCGGTGTACAGAGCCGTCAAATAGCCGGAATCGGTCTTAGAATACTTGTCCGAACCCGACTGCTTCAGCGTAACCGTCGTGTCGCCGAGCTTGACCTTGACAGTTGCGCCGGCGGGTGCGCGGCATGTGAGCGGGATAGACTCGCCGCCGGAGCGGATTATGTTGTACGACGGCGTGCATGAGTACGGCTTCGCCGAGTCGGAATAGACGGGCTTGTCCGTCACGGTGGTCGTCGTGCCCTTCGTATAGCCGTAGACGACGTGCGTGTAGCTTTCGTCGCCGTTGACGAAGGTGAATGTGTTTTTGCCCTTCTGAAGCGGTACATACAGGTTGAAATAGCCGGATTTCGTGCGGCTGACCGTGTTTTTCATGCCGGAATCGTCGCCCGCGTACCAGTAGAGCGGCTTCGACGGATCGGTGCAGCCGACGATGAACGTGTTGTCGCCCTGCACGACCGCGCCGTAATACGGCTCCGCGCACGCCACTTTTACGCCGTTTGAGACAGGCTCGGTATATTCGATCTTCTCGGCGAAGACCTCCGCGATTTCATCCGCGAGGCCGCACGTATTCGCCTTAAGCGCGGCGTATCCGTACATCACGCTGCCGCGGTAGCAAAGTTCGCTGCGCGCGTACGTGACCTGCGCCGCCATCTCGCCCTCCGGGTTCTCCCAGTCGACGTATCTGTATGCGGCGTGGCTTATGTAGTATTTGATCTGGCGGCCGTCGAGTGTCTTTTTGCCTTCTATATTCTTGTTCCACCAGCGCGTCAGCTCGTCGAACGGGGCGACGGCGGTCGAGAAGCGCCAGTATATCTGCGGCGCCAGGTAGTCGACGTAACCGCCGTTTATCCATGCGAGCGAATCGGCGTATATGGCGGAATAGGACGACAGTCCGTTCGTCTTCGATCCGCCGTTTGAGCCGTCGTCGTTTTTCCATATGCCGAACGGCGCGACGCCGAACTCGCAGTCCTTATTGACAGACTTGATCGCGTTGTAGCAGTCGAGCATCATCTGGTTGATGTTGCCGCGGCGCCAGTCGTTCTTGTATCCGCCGTTGCCGTAGAGCTTATACGACGCCGAATCGTTGAAGTCGACTATGGCTCCGTCCTTTGTCTGCGGGTACGGGTAGAAGTAGTCGTCGAAGACGATGCCGTCGACGTCGTAGTTCGCGGCGATCTCCTTCACGCCGTCTGCGACGAGCTTGCGCACGCCCGGATAACCGGCGTCGAAGTACAGCTTGCCGTCGGCATACGGAACCACCCACTCGGGATGCTGCCTCGCGGGCGAGGACTCGGGCAGGTCTTTCACGTTCTGGTTCGGCGAGTCGGCCGTGCCGGTCGTGACGCGGAGCGGATTGACCCACGCGTGGACCTCCATGCCGTTTTCGTGCGCGATCTCTATGAGATACGCGAGCGAGTCGAAGTCGCCGTCGGCCGCTTTGCCGCACGTGCCAGACACATAGCGGCTCGCGGGGAAGATTTTCGATTTATACAGCGCGTCGCAGGCCGGACGCACCTGGAAGAATATCGCGTTGAGGTTGGCTTTTTTAGCCGTCGCGACGATGTCGTCAAGCTCAGCCTTGAGCTGCTCCTGTTTAAGCCCGGGCTTAGACGGGTAGTTTATGTTTGTCACGGTGGCGATCCATATGCCGCGCATCTCGGGTTCGGGGTTCTGCACGGCGTCGACCGCATCCGCTTCAGATGATTTCACGGACGTGGTGACAGCCTGCAGGCGATATTCGGAATCGTTTCCGCCGCCTGTCGTATATGTAAGCTCCGCACCCGGCAATGTGCTGCCGGCCATCGAGGAGAACAACATTATCAAAACGAGCATCAGCGCTGTCAGCGCCGTACCCGACATATATATCTTTGCAGGGCTGTGCATCGGTACACCTCCGGTTTATTGGTTAACGCATCGCTTCTCCGGCGCCGGCCGGATGATCCGCCAGTCAATCTTACGCGCGCGCCGCCTGCCATATGTCCGCCATGATCCGTATATCTTCCGGCATGCGCGAATATTGGCTGAATTTGTTTTATTGTGGAAATTATATCATAATAAAACATCAAGCGCAACTGTCAGATTTTTCCGGTAAAAACGCATTGTTTATATGTAATATCGTATAGACGCAGTTTTTCCGACTTTGTTCTGCCGGTGTGTGCGACATATAAAAAAGTGCGCTCCCATAACGGAGCGCACTAATAAATGCGGGTATACTTACTTTTTATAGCGCAGGATCGGGTTGCGTGCGGCGCGGACCTCGTCCGGGCGGCGTATCTGCGCGCGTACGGGCGC
>DBRA01000070.1:39325-39654 GCA_002305445.1 Clostridiales bacterium UBA1380
GCTTCGTCGAGCGTCGACTTCGACTCGGTCTCGGTCGGCTCCGCCATCAGCGCCTCGTGAACGATCAGCGGGAAGTACATTGTCGGCGGGTGCAGCCCGGCGTCCGCGAGCATTTTCGCGACGTCGAGAGCGCTTACGCCGTATTCCTTCCTCTGGCGTTCGAGCGTCAGCACGAACTCGTGCATGCACAGTCCCTCGGTCGCCGCGTCGAAGGCTCCCTCGAGCTTTTTCTTAAGGTAGTTCGCGTTGAGCACGGCGTTTTCGGACGCTTCGCGCAGTCCCTCTCCGCCGAGCGAGCGGATATAGGCGTATGCGCGGACGACGACGGC
>DBRA01000067.1:0-16362 GCA_002305445.1 Clostridiales bacterium UBA1380
TTGCCGCGGCTTATTATTATATCAAAAACCAAGCATTAGATAAAAAAGCAGCGGAAACGACACCGCTTCCGCTGTTTTTTATTATGTAAATCATCGACCGGTTCGCTTTGCTTTTTAATCCTTCAGCTTTGTTCCGCATTCGGCGCAAAAGCGTGCGTTTGTTTCGTTCACGGCACAGCAGCTCGGGCAGATTACTGTCTGCGGTTCATCAGCTTTTGGCGCTTGGGCTTGAACTAAGGTCGCTCCGCACTCGGCGCAGAAGCGCGTGCCGGGTTCGCCTTTTGTACCGCACGACGGACATACGGGCGCGTCTCCGGCGGGAGCCGCGGCGGGAATTTCCGGTTCGGGAGCGGGGAAAGCGGGAGCATCTGCGACAGGCTGCGGAGCCGACGGCGGCGCTTCGTCGAAGATCATTTTCGGTATGACGAGTTCGGGTTGAGGAGAGGGCGCCGCCTGTTCCGTGCGTGTATCGCCGGCGAGCCGCGCTCCGCATTTGTAGCAGAACGCCATTTCCTCCGTGTATTCGTTGCCGCAGCTCGGGCATTTTTTAACCTCGAGCTTTTCACCGAGCTTCGTGCCGCATTCGGCGCAGAATTTCGTTCCCGGCACGTTGACCTTGCCGCAGACGGCGCATGTCAGAATCGAGCGGGCATATTCCTCGTTCGCCGCTTCGATCTGCTTCGCGATATCGTCGGCGACGGCGCGCGCCTGCTTTATTTCCTCGTAGGCGACGGCATATTCGGGATCGACCTCGGCTCCGGCGTCGAACTTGGCGCAGAGCGCTTCGCCGAGCTTCTTTAGCGCGGCGGATATTATTTCGTCCTGCTCGCCGGCTCTTTCCTTTAATTCCGCAATCAGTTTTTTGAAGTCGGTGCTGTCCATATCTGTCCTCCGCTAAATGGATTTGTTTTACAATTATATCATGCAATAAACTAAAATACAAGCGGCACAGGCGCTGTTAATGTAAATTTCTGTATATAAAAGATATATCGTGTCATATTGTCACATTGCGCCCGCGGTGATATAATTATTTCAAATCTACCGAAAGGCTTGTGATGTATATGATATGCCTGACATCGCGCGGGGAAGCGCCGGCCGAAGGCCGCTATCTGTTTATGGGCGACAGCGTTACGGACGACGGCCGCTTTATCGCATATCTGGAAGCATTTTTGAAGATATATAAAGCCGGGGGCGTCGAGCTGATAAACGCCGGCGTGTCGAGCGAAACCGCGTCCGGGCTGTCCGAGCGCGCGCATCCTTTTCCGCGCCCATGCGCCGCCGGCCGCATCGACCGCGCGATCTCGCTCGCTCAACCCGACTTTGTCATTCTCGCATACGGCGTCAACGACGCGATATACGCGCCGTTTTCGGAGGAGCGCTACGACGCGTACCGTGCAGGGCTTGCCGCGCTCATGAGAAAGATTCACGACGCCGGAGCCAAAGCCGTGGTGCTGACACCGTTCCCGTTCGACGCACAGTCCTACGGCGGCGCTCTTGCGGACGACGGCGATGACGATTACAGCTACATGCGCCCGTATAAGAATTATGCGGGCGTGCTCGACGAATATGCGCGCCGAATTGCCGCCGACCTTGCGGACGAGGCCGACCTTGTCGTTGACATCACAACGCCGCTTGAAGAATTCACAGCGTCCGCCCGCGCATCCGACCCGTCGTATAAATCGGGCGACGGAATACACCCGAACGAAGCCACGCACCGCTTTCTGGCAGTCCTTCTCGCGGACAGACTGTTCGGCGCGCGGTGTCCGCGCTTCGAGGAAAGGCTCGCGACGGATGAAGGAAAGCGTACATACGACGCCGCGAGGGCGTATGAAAGAGCCGCTCACCGCTATTGGAAGGAGCATATCGGCCACGACAACCCGAGTAAGGAGCAGCCGGTATCACAGGACGATGTCCGCACGGCAAATACCGCGCTCGACGAAACGGCGGCGGAGACGGCGGACAGCTTCGATATACGTGGCAGTTACGGCGAATACAGCCGGCTCGACTTCACGTTCGGCGGTCACGAAGCCGTCATTGTCAAGCCGAAGCGCGGATACGCGGACAATAAATGGATATGGCGCGCGGAATTCCTCGGCGCGTTCGACGCCGTCGACCGCGAGATGCTCGCGCGCGGCTACAACCTGCTTTACTACTCGATAAGCGATATGTACGGCTCCGACGGCGCTGTCGCGCTTATGGAGCCGTTCAGAGCGTATGCAGTCGAGCGCTTCGGCCTTTCGCAGAAGACGATCCTCTTCGGCTTCAGCCGCGGCGGCCTGTACTCGCTCGCCTACGCCGCGGCGCACCCGCATAACGTCGCAGCGCTTTATCTCGACGCGCCGGTCGTATCGGTGTCGAGCTGGCCGCTCGGAACGCGCAGCGGCGCCGGATCTCCGCGCGAGGCCGTCGAATGTGCGCTGCGGCTCGGCATAACGCGCGAAAACGCCGAAGCATACGACGAAAAGACGACGGCCGCACGCCTTGCGAAGATCGGCGCGGCGCGCGTCCCGCTCGCGCTTGTCGCCGGCGATTCCGACAGGGTCGTCCCGTACATCGAAAACGGAATCGAACTCGAGCAGTATTACAAGATAAACGGTCTGCGATTATTGTGTATTATAAAACCCGGCTGCGACCATCACCCGCACAGCCTTGAGGATCCGTCGCCCGTCGCCGACTTCCTCGAAAACAACGCTATATATTAAAAAAAGAAGAGCCTTTTTATAAAGGCTCTTCTTTTTACTTATTTCAGAAGTACTTCGCTTCGTCGAACGGCTTGATGTCGTTGACAAACGCCGGCAGGATGCGGATCGACCAGTCGAAGTGCTTTTCGTTGATCTGCAGGTGCTCGGGCAGGCCGGGGCCGCAGGAGTTGGAGCCGATGCCGGACAGCTTGTAGTCGACGCAGACGGTCGTCTCCTTGTTCGGGACGAGTTCGTACTGATGGCGCGTGCGGGTGAGCTGCTCGGGCGTGTAGTGGCTCGCATTAGCGGAGAACTCGTCGCCGCCGCAGGTGAAGTATAAACCGTGGCCGGCCACATTCGCGACGTATGCCCAGCGGCATCCGTGATGGCTCGAGTTTTCCTGCGGGAAGACGTAGGGCTGGTGGTTGTCCGACACGGAGGTCTCGAAGTCGCCTATATAGGACGCAAGGCGCTTGTCCTCGTAGCTCTCGTGCGGGCCGTAGCCGAAGTAGCGGAAGCGCTCGCAGCCCTCGGGCATCGTGAGGCGCAGACCGAAGCGCGGCAGGAACGGGACGTTTTTGTCGACGTCCGCAGAGAAGGTGGCGCGGATGCTGCCGTCCGCGAAGACGGTGTAGGTCACGTCGGCTCTGAGCACGGGATCGTTGGTATATCCGCCGAGCGAGATTTTCGCTGTCACGATCGCCTTTTCGGCGGTCGATTCGGTCAACATGCATTCGTAGCACTTGACGAACACGCGGTCGAACGCGGCTCTCTGCCACTGCCAGCGGATGTTGCGGTCGTTGTCGGTCGGCGCGCGCCAGATGTTCGGCAGCACCGGCTCGGTGATCATCCTCATGCCGTTGTCGATGATGTCCGCTATGACGCCGTGGCGGCGATCGATCTTGTACATCGTTTCGCCGGCGGTGACGATGATCGTCGCGTCGTCCTCGACGACGGCGATCTTCGCGTAGTTGACCTGCTTCTTGCAGGCGCACTCGCTCTCGGCCGCTTCGCTGACGGCGAGCTGTACGAATCCGACCTCGTAGCCGGACGGCGCCCACTTCGTGGGTGCGATCTGACGGAACGACAGATTCAGGTAGCTGTATCCGTTCGCGCCGGTCAGGTCGACCTTGCACTTCTGCGAATCCTGCGGAGCCGCTTCGAGCGCGATCTTTCCGGAGCGCAGCACCTGTCCGTTGCATTCGAGCCGCCAGTAAAGTTCGAGGTCGCGCAGGCACTTGAAGTAGCGCAGGTTGCGTACCGTGAACTCGCCCGTGGCAGCGTCGAAGTCGGTCACGGCGACGGGCTTGATAGCCTGCTTCAGTTCGAGCAGACCCGTATGCGGCGTGCGGTCGGGCCAGACTAGGCCGTCGACGCAGAAGTTGCCGTCGTTCGGGTGGTCGCCGAAGTCGCCGCCGTAGGTGTATGCGGGATTGATATACTTGTTCACGCCACCGGGCGCGGTGATGGCGACGGAGTGGTCTATGAACTCCCATACGCAGCCGCCGAAGAACTCGTCGTGCGCGTAAATCGCCTTCCAGTATGCGCTAAGGTCGCCGGGGCCGTTGCCCATCGCGTGGCTGTACTCGCAGAGGAAGAGCGGCTGGGTGTACTTTTCGTCCTCGACGTATCTCTCGCAGCTCGCGGGATCGGGGTACATGCGTGACTCGATATCGACGACGTCGAGTTGCTGCTCGCCGTTGCAGTAGCCGGAGTGCGCGCCTTCGTAATGGATAAGGCGCGAGGTGTCGCGAGATTTGATGTACGCGCTCATCGCCTTGTGGTTGCGGCCGTAGCCGGACTCGTTGCCGAGCGACCAGAATATGACGGACGGATGGTTCTTGTCGCGTTCGAGCAGCAGCTTCATGCGGTCGACGTAGGCGTCGGTCCACTCGGGGCTGTCCGAGAGACCGTTCCACGGATGCATGCCGTGCGTCTCGATGTCGCATTCGTCGCAGAGATAGATGCCGAGCTCGTCGCAGAGGCCGGGCAGACGCGGGTCGTTCGGATAGTGGCTCGTGCGGATCATGTTCACGTTGTGGCGCTTCATGATATAGAGGTCGTTTATCATATGGTCGAGCGGGGTCGCGTGGCCGAGCAACGGATGGCTGTCGTGGCGGTTGACGCCCTTCGCCTTGACCTTCTGGCCGTTGATGTAGACGACCTTGTTCTTGACCTCGATGCGGCGGAAGCCGATCTTCTGCGCGATCACTTCCTCGCCGCAGGAGAGCACGAGCGTGTAGAGCGTCGGCGTCTCGTCCGACCACAGCGCGACGTCGGGCACGGTCACCTCAATCGCCGCGTTCGGGTCCGCCGTAACGGTTCCGGATGCGATGACATCCTCTCCGCACGGGCACAGCAGCTTGTAAACGATGTCGGTCTCGCCCGTCGCGTTGAACTCGACGCGCAGCGTGCCGGTCTTGAAGCCGTCGTCCAGCTCCGGCTTCGCGAAGAAGTCGCGGATGCGGACAGGGTCGCGCAGAAGGATGTACGGCTCGCGGAAGATGCCCGACACGCGCCACATATCCTGATCCTCGAGGTATGTGCCGTCGCACCATTTCAAAACGAGCACGCGCAGCTTGTTCTCGCCCTCGACGACATAGGAGGTGATATCGAACTCGCTCGTCATGTGCGCGACCTGAGAATAGCCTATCAGCTTGCCGTTTACCCAGACGTAGAAGCACGAGTCCACGCCCTCGAAGTTGAGGAAGATGCTCTTGCCGCAGAGCTGCTCGCTCGTCAGGCGGAACGAACGGCCGTACAGGCCGCAGGGCGTGTCGTCCGGCACGTGCGGCGGGTCGCACGGGAAGGGATAATTGACATTAGTGTAGTTGGGAACATCGTAGCCGCGGTCGAGCTCGACCTGCCAGCTCATCGGGACGGTGAGCTTGTCCGCACCGGCAAGATCAATATTGTCGGGCAGAACGCTCAGATAATCGCACGCAGCGCCGACGGAATTGAAGAATTTAAAGTCCCACTCGCCGCAGAGCGACTTGAAATACGGGCTTGAGGCGCGGTTGCCGCACAGCGCGCTTTTTTCATCTGTGAACGGAATAAAGTAAGCGCGCGGAGCCTCTGTTCCGACGTGCAATGTCTTCGGTGTTTTGTAATAACCGGGGAGTTTGTACATATAAACCTCCGCATAAATTGTTCACTGGTTATATTATCTCACAATAAGCGCCGTGCGTCAAGCTTTAACTGTTATGGCAAAATATATCGCAAAAAATAAAGGCGAAATTAATCGAAAATGATAAAACGGCAGTTGATCAAATAAAACATATACGCAGCGATCCGCAAATCGTGATAATTTATGAGATGTAAAACATTATCTTCGATTTACTCTCGGCATATTCGTTATATTTGCTGCCGTTATACTTGATATAATATTGATTATCCGAGCGTATATTTGCGGCCGAGCATCACATATTTGGCGCCCGCCATTTTGTTGTAAGGCAGGTATTCGACTTCGCCCGGAAGAGTGATGCTGCTTATGGCATCGAGATTTTCTTCAGTATCGGTGATACCGGGTATCAGCGGAGTCCTGAGCTTATATTTTACGCCGGATTCGCGAAGAATTTCGATGTTGCGCAATATCGGCTTGTTTGAAACGCCGGTATATTTTATGTGTTCGCCGTCGTCGGCAAGTTTGAGGTCGCAGTAAACGAAGTCGCAGAGGCCGATCACGCGCCGGAACACCTCTTCGCCTGCATAACCGCTTGTTTCGATTGCGCAATGAATGCCGTTGCTTCTGAGCTTTTCTAAAAGCTCGCATAGGAAATCCGGCTGCATCAGCGGCTCGCCACCCGATACCGTCACTCCGCCGCCGCTCATTTTATAAAGATCGGCGTCGCGCGATAACCTTTCGGCAAGCTCGTCCGAGCTTATTTTATATCCGGCGACCTTGAGCAGCCCTTTCGGACACGCGCGCAGGCAGCGACCGAAAGGCGCGCAGTCGACATGATCGCAGCCTGCACGGCACCTGCCGCAGTTTTCGCATCCGGCTTTCCGCATAAGCTCCGGATACGGATTCTGACCTTCGGGGTTGTGGCACCATACGCACCTGAGCGGACATCCCTTGAAAAACACAGTCGTTCGGACGCCGCCTCCGTCGTGGACCGCAAACTCCTTTATGTCAAAAATCATTCCATTTGAGCTCATATTACAGACTGTATTCCTGACGCGCTATCACGTGATCCTGATACGGCTTATCCAGCTCGACGAAATACGCGCTCCAGCCCCAGATACGGACTATAAGCCGCGGATAACGGTCGGGATGCGCCTGCGCGTCGAGAAGAGTCTCGCGCGAAACGGAGTTGAGCTGCAGCTGGTGGCCGCCGCGGCTGATGAAGTACCGCACCAGCGCGCCCAGCTTTTCCGTTGAATCCGGCTCCGTGAAAACCGACGAATCAAATTCAAGAGTGAGCGGGCCGCCGTTGATATTGCGGGTGAGGTCGGCTTTTGTGAAGCTGCGGATTACCGAAACCGGACCTTCCGTCGGCGCGAAAAGGGAAGGCGAATAGTTCGTGCCGAACGGCTTGTCTTTAAGCCGTCCGTCGGGCGACGCGCCGATTTCGGATGCGTGCCACAGATAGAACATGGCCGAGCCGGTTCCGGCGCGCCATATACCGCCGCGGCAGTTGACCTTGCCGTACAGTGCGTCGGCGAAAGCGCCGAGCAGGAAGACAGCCCAGTCGTCGGCTTCCTCGCCGTTTTTGCAGCCCATCTTCGGAGCTTCGTTTCTCAAAGCGGGCAGAATTTCCGGGTGTTTTTCGAAATTGGAATCAACCGCCTCGATAAGATCCTTTGCGGTCATCGTTTTATCTTCGAGGACATATTTCGTCATCGCGGCAAGCGAATCGGCGGCTGTCGAAAGGCCTGTGCCGTGAGCGCCGAAATTGTTATACAGCGATCCCCGCGATATATCGCTCTGCGGCGTGTCGAAAAACAGCGACAGAAGGGGAGCGGGAACAAACCACAGATTTTTTATGCCCGATACGATACGGTCGCATTCGGCGAATATTTCAGCCCTGACGGCCGATTTCAGATCTTCTTTATCCCTGCATATTTTAAAAGCGCCGCGGAGCACATTGTCGGTTACTTTCGGGAAGGACAGCGCGGCAATGTTGGCCACGTCGCAGCCGACGCCGGGAACGATAAACTCCCAGCAAGCAGCGACGCCGTAATCGGCTGCGTGCTTGTGGTCGTAACCGAGCTTCTCGAGGCCGGGTATGACGACGTCGTCGTTTGAATACTGCGGGAAGCCCATGCCGACCGCTGTCAGGCGGCTGCCCTGCGTGAACCTCTCGGCCGGCGTTGACTTTGATACGCGCATATTTATCTTCGGGTCGATCAGCTTGTTGCGGCCCGAAGCGAGCAGACAGATATCGGAGAGGCGGTTCCAGACGTCCCGTCCGTCGGCGTCGATTCCGCCGAGCACCATCGACTGGCCGTTGTCGCCCTGCTGAACGCCGATGTACATATCGGAGTCGATGTTGAACGACAGGAAGAAGTCGCTTATCAAATCGAGAAGAGATTCTTCCGTGTAGACGCCGGCGTCCTCGTCGGCCTTGTAATAAGGATACATATACTTATCGAACCGGCCGCATGTCACGTGATATGTACCCTCGAGCCAAAGCGCCCAGTGGAGTATGCGGAAAAACTGCAGCGCTTCGCGAAGATTGCGCGCCGGATAACGCGGCACCCTTTCGAGCGTCGCGGCAACGTCGTCGCGGCCGGCTTCTATCGCGGCGGCGCGGTATTTGTCGGCCACGGCGATGATCGCGTCGATTTCGCGGCGCTGGTATTCGGAGGTGCCTTCGTCATCGCGGATCGCAAGAAGCCCGCGCGACAAAACGCGCGAATAATCCGGTGTAACGTTTGACATATAGCCGAGCTCGTGTATGAAGTGCTTTGATTTTATCTCGGCCCATTCCTCGGGCGTGAAAACGTCGGGCTGATCGGTCGTCGAGCGCATAAACACGATCTTTTGCCCTTCGAAAATGTGCGGCTCCTGCGCGGCGCACAGTTCTTCGAAGCGGCGTGTCATTCTCTCTTCCGGCGAAAGTCCCGCGCGCGCGTATTCGGCGGCAATGTCGCGTCCCTCAAAGGCCGGGCTGCGGTATTTTTTATATTCGCCGGCTAAAATAAAATCATAATAAGTCATGTAAAGCACCTTTTCATTTAATATTAAACAGCTCGTCCACAACCGACGCGCGCTTTTCAAGCCATTCGCGCAGAAAAGCCAGATGGTCGTCATACAGGCCGTTTTGTTGATTTTCGTAAATACTGTAATGTTTTCTTATATCCCAGACTGTGTAGTTTCTTTCGAAATCATCGCCGTATTCATCCAGCAGGCAGTCAATCCTCGATTGTCCGAGCTCGTTTTCTTCATAAATATTTATAACTGCCGGGCGAAGTTCTTTCCATCTTTCGTAAACAAGCTTTTTAAAATCATCGTCGGCCCAAAGCATCGCGAACCAGCCGAAGTCGTTCCATTCGCCGTCCGCCGAATCAAACGACCCTGTGCCGTAGGGCTTGTAATTGCAGTATGATTTATATTTGATCTCCTGCATCTGGTACGAAGCGTTGCCGCACGAAAGGTCGTTGTCCCACGGGGGACCGGCGTACAATTTACCGTTTTTAATATAAAAGCGCGTCGAGCTGTAATAAGCGTCGACATCCTTGAAATATTCTTTGAAGATATAAAAATCCACGAACGAATCAATGTCTGCCACAGCCGAATAGTGCTCAATATCCCCTGTTTTAATCGCTTCCTCGATAGAAGAGATCGTTTCTTTGATGCGCTCGACCGTTTCCGTGCCGAGCTCTTCCGGTTTATTGATCTTAAATCTGACTCCGCCGGGCGATTTGATATATATTACTCCTTCGGCAGATCTGTCGGATTCCAGTTCCAGTAAAAAATCGCCCTTGTCAACATCGATGTCGACGCGTTTTCTGCCGTCGGTACAGCTTCGGTCAACAGGTAAACACCGCGGTAATCGCCGTCTACATATACGTCAACATATTCGCACTGCGGCGAGAAATCGAAGCGCAGCTTTTGCGCGAAATCAAATGCGAGCTTGTTGCGCATCATCGTCTTATCGAATGCCTCGGCAAGCAGTATCCATTTTCGGCCGGCGTCCATGCCGAGAAACGCCTGTTTTTCGGTGAATTTTATCGTATAAGGCGGTTTTTCGGCGCCGCGCGTGCTGTTTCCGCGCAGTTTGATCTGTGCGCTTTTATCCGTGAAGGCAGAGCCGGAACTGTCTATAAACGTAATCACCGCATTGTGATAAGCCGAGCTGTGAACGGAACCGTCTTCGTTTTTAATATATATCGTCGGCAGAGGTCCTTCTTTATAATTAAACGAATCTATGGTCACGTTGATTTTTTCTATCCACCCCGCGGCGTCCGATGCGGTTATTTTGCTCATTGCAGAGCTGACTTCGCGCGTCAGCTCCATATAAACTTTAAGCGATTCATCCGTATAGGCCGAGCTGCTCAAAGGCAGCTGAATGGCGTTATAAACAGCTTTGCGCGCTTCATAATCAGACTCAAAGGTTATATCGGATACGGTGTCTGCGTTCTCATTCGATGTTTCAACCGAAATATCAATCGATGTGCTCTCTTGTGAATATTCGTCGTTTGTATTCTGACAGATATTATCGGCATTGTCGGAACATCCATATAAGAAGGAAATAAACAGAATAATCACATAAGCATAACATGCGGTTGTGATTCCTCGCAGAATTACGTTGTTTTTATTCTTCATATGAATCTTCGCTGCTCGGAGACTCAACCATCAAAACTACTCCGGTTTTTTCATCATTCTGTTGATTCTTTAACTGCCGCGGACTGATGCCGTATTCATTATAAAATGCGCGGTTGAAGCTGCGCACGTTGCCGAAGCCGCTTTCCATGGCCACTTCCGTAACGCTCATTTCGGTTGTTTCCAAAAGATGACGGGCGTGCTCGATTCGGTAGCTGTTTATGACACGCCTGAAGTTAATGCCGACGTTTGCGGCAAAAACCTTGGAAAGATAGTGCGCGTTATATCCGCATGCTTTTGCCACATCATCCAGCGTGATGTTTTCGGCGTAATGGCTGCTTATAAAATTGAAAATCCTATCGAGCAGGTTCATGTTCTGGACTTTGCGCGGTAAAAGCTTTACGGATTTCATATATGCGCCGAGGATAAGGTAAAGAAATCCTTTGAAATAATACGGCTCGATTTCACGCTGTTGGACGAGCATGTCATAATAATGATCCATTACCGATTTGTCACATTTAAATATCAAACGGTCGCCTATCATGTTGGAACAGCTTCGGCTGAAATCGGCAACGACATCGCCGGAAAAAACATGTACCAGTGCTTTTGCGGATTGTAAATTGCGGAACGCATGCACCTGGTTCGGAAAGACCAAAGCTGTCTGGTGTTGTTCCATGATTTCGGATCTTTCGCCGGTGATTATTTCCAGCTTTCCATCCAATAAATATATGAGCTCGAAATCACGGTGCATATGCGCCCTGAAACTGAAATTATCCCATATAACGATCTCGTTATGATAAGTCCGTGTGGAATTTTGTACTTGATAAATCATTGTCTGCTCCGTTCTATGCTAACCGATTCTATTATAAACCAGCCTGTCACGGGAGTCAATCGCCGCCATCCCGAATGGTGATTTTTGTCCGAATGTTGTTAAACTTTTACTTTCATAAAATATCCGCAAGTGTTACACTTTCCACACAGGACGGATCCAAATTCTTTACAAAGGAGTCATCATGAAATATCATTATCGTTATAAGATTCTGAGCATGGTGCTGGTACTTGCAATGCTGTCCGTTATAATTGCGGGAGCATCATGCGCAAGCGGCAACTCGGGCAATAATGATACAGGTATAACTAACAATGAATCGGGCGACGCCGGTTCTTCGGAAATCACCGCGGAAGCCGACATATTCGACCGTCTGTCGATTCCTCGCGACACAGATTTCGGCGGATATGCTTTCAACTGCCTCGTTTATGAAAACGCGAACTGGGGCTGGGATGAAATCGTAGCCGAGGAGATGACCGGCGAAACGCTCAACGACGCGTATTATACGCGAAACACATATGTAGAGGATTTACTGAACATAAAGATAACACAAACCGTCTCAAGTTGGGATACGCTGGCGTCTATGTTCGCGGCCAGTGTCCAAGCCGGCGACAATGCTTATGATGCGGCTTTTTTAAGACAACAGAACGCCGCCTCATGCGCCATGAACGACCTGTGCCTTGACCTCAACGAGCTCGATTATGTAGACCTTAGTAAAGAATGGTGGGATTACCATTCCATTAAAGACCTGACGATGGCCGGAAAGAATTACGTTGTTGCATCCGACATATCCGTATCTGACAAAGACGCGATCTGGGTTATCTACTTTGACAAGCAGTACATCGACGATTACAAACTTGAATCGCCGTATGACCTTGTTGATTCCGGAAAGTGGACTGTAGACAAAGAAATCGAGATGTCGAAAGCCGTCCAGACAGACTTAAACGGCGACGGGGTCTACGATAAGAATGACCTGTGGGGACTTCTGACGCATCCGGAAAATTACGCAGCGTCGTGGATGGCGGCGGGTGAAAAACTTGTCACGGTCAACAAAGACGGCATACCTGTGACATCGTATGATAGCGAACGGATGAACGATGTCTGGAGCAAAGCTATCGAATTAATGAAAGGCCAGCAGACATATACGAAGGACATCGGCTTCATATCTTCGGGTCTGCGCGATGGCAAGACGCTGTTTGCCACGGAGGTTGTTGCCTTCCTTAGAGTATACCGTGCCAACGAACGCGATTTCGGTGTTCTGCCGATGCCGAAATATGACGAAGCACAGGAATCTTATAACACATATGTCGCTGAAGGCGCCGGACTTTTGATAGTACCTAAAACGGCAGACGATTTCGAACGCACCGGCATTATACTTGAGACGCTTGCGGCAACCGGCCGCGATACAATACTGAGCGCATATTACGATGTATGCCTTAAATCGAGAGATTCGCGCGACGAGGAATCCGGGCGCATGCTTGATATATGCTTTTCAACCAGGTGCTACGATCTCGGGCTTATGTTTGACTGGGGCGGCGTAGCTTCGACGTTAAAAGGCGGCATTGACGTATTTACGCGCGTTACGGCAGCTAAGGGCAATCTGATGGAGAAGGCAATGAAGAAGTCGTTCGTAACGCTCGGCATATACGAGGACGAGTAAAATCCGGAAAGATCGAATTTAACAAAAAATCATCTTTTCGATTATTTTAGATATTTACAGAAAGGATTATCCATGCTCAAACTTCACATTAACAGCGATGCACCTATAGCAAAAGTAGAACCGGAAATTTACGGTCATTTCACCGAACATATCGGCGGCGTTTTCTACGACGGCATATGGGTCGGCGAGGACTCAAAAGTACCTAATATCCGCGGCCTGCGCGCTGAGCTTGTAGAAAAGCTCCGCGCAATCAACGCTCCGGTTATCCGTTGGCCCGGCGGCTGCTTCGCCGAGATTTATGACTGGCGCGACGGAATCGGCCCGCGCTCCGAACGTCCGGTCAGAATCAACTGGTGGAACCGAAGCGACGGTCGTTATGAACCGAACGCCGTCGGCACAGACGAATTCATTGATTTCTGCCGTCTTACGGGAGCCGAACCGTATATCGCCGCGAACATCACATCAACGACTCCGCTTCACATACGCGACTGGATAGATTACTGCAACTCGCCCGCCGGCACAACCACGCTTGCGAAGCTTCGCGAAAAGAACGGTTCAAAAGAGCCTTACAACGTTAAGTATTGGGGCGTCGGAAATGAGACATGGGGCGGCGGCGGCGACATGACCGGCGAAACATACGCCCACGAATACCGTAAATATGCTGAAATACTGAACAACACATGCGCCGGTCTTGAGCTGATCTGCTCCGGCGCGAACCATGACGACTGGCGCTGGGCGAAGGACGTTCTCGGCATAATCGAAAATTCGGGACGCCATATGGCAGGTTTTTCGCTGCACTTCTACTGCGGCACAGCCGGCACAGCCACGGAATTCACGGATGAGGAATATTATCGTCAGTTATCTCAGGCGCTTGACATAACACGTGCGATCGACCGCAACTGGGGCTTCGTGGTCGGCTACGGCCTTGAGCGTCATGCCAGACTTGTCATAGACGAATGGGGATGCTGGCACAAAGGCGGTTCCGGCCCGTCCTCGCATATGAAGGATTACGGCATAGAAGGCGCGATCAACAATCCGGACTGCGTCCAGAACCTTTTCGAGCAGCAGTCGACCATGCGCGACGCGATCGTTGCGGCTGCGACATTGAATATCTTCAACAACAACGCCGAAAAAATAAAAATGGCTACGGTTGCGCAGCTGGTCAATAATCTCCACTGCCTTTTCCTCGCCGGCGGCGAATACTGCATCTGCACGCCGACATATCACGTTTTCGATATGATGAAGGGTCACATGGGCGGAACGGCTCTGCACGTCTCGGGCGAAACCGGAGAAATCAACTACCATAATCAGGCGAGGAACCGCGACATGGCTCTGCCGAACCTTTCCGTGTCGGCAACGATCAAAGACGACATTATGACAATAACCGCAGCCAACCTCTCGGTCGATTCCACAGCCGAAGCCCTGATACAGCCGACGACTTATGCCTATTCCGACGAGGAAGCCGATATAGCGATCCTCACCTCGGACGACGTCCATGACCACAACATGTACGAAGAACCGGACAAGGTCAAGCTCAGCCATAAAAAATCCGTATTTGACGGACACATCAGCGTTCCGCCGTATTCTGTCGTAACCGTCACCGTAAAGGTCAAATAAGTCAGTGTTTATTACAGGCATAGCCTGATAAAAAGAAAGGGTATAACATGAAAAAAGTTTTTGCTGCATTTCTCGCGTCGCTTCTTGTTTGTCTCAGCTCGGTTATGATCGTATCCGCTTATGACGGATCCGACAGACTGATCGTCGAAGCTCCCAAAGCAACGGCAACTGTCGACGGCGTTATGGACAATGTCTACGGCCCGCTTTATACCGTCGAACAGCTCGGCGTCGCTTCTACCGACGGACTCGAACTCACCACCGGCAAAGTCGCTGTATGCTGGGATGATGAAAAACTCTACATATACTGCGAAGTATATGACAACAACGAACCCTATGCCGTCTCTACCACCGACTGGATGTGCGACGGTCCCGAATTCTTCTTTGACCTGATGCATGATATGAGCGATTCGTACAGCGACGACGACTTCCGCGTCCGTGTTATAGCCGCTTACGATCAGGCCGGCTCTGTCTGGCAGAATCCCTTGTCCTATAATGGCAACAACAGCAACGCTGCCGTACTTAACGCCACTGACGACGACTTCGAACTCTCCATAAAGCTGCTGGGTGAAAAATGGTCCGACGGCTATGCTGTAGAGCTGTCTTACAAGTATTCGAATTACGGCTATTCCTATTCGGCCGGCGATCTTATCGGCTGGGAAGTTCAGATCGTTGACGATATGTTCGGTTTCGGTTCTCGCGATACCCAGGCGTTCCTTGGCAACCCCGCCGACGTTGCTTGGGGCAATCCGTCTCAATTCGGCTCCGATATCAAGCTTATTGCCGACACCTCCGCGGTTGAAGAACCGGCCGTAACCGAAGCTCCTGCAGTAGACATTGAAGTAACAACCGCGCCTACGGTTACCACGGCTCCTCAGACCGGCGACATCGCGGTGATAACGCTTATGGCTTCCTTCGTATCTCTCGGCGCCGCCGTTGTATCGAAAAAGCGCGGATAATCAGATACTGTATAGTAAAAATCCGGTGTTTTGATCAAACACCGGATTTTTTTATGATAAACGATATATTTAAAGGATTTATTTAACGCATCGCACGCGGGTCACACAGCCGCACGCTTTACACAAATGAATATTTTTGCTATAATAATCAAATACTGAAGGCGATTTCATAATCGTGAGGTGTATTGCGCGGTGAAGGCAGTGTACGGCTTCGCGATCGGATTCGCCGCGGGAATCGCGCTGCTTGCCGTTATCGCTATCATTGTATTTGTCATACTCGCGTCATAGACGGAGTAATGCCGGTACGCAGTAAATTGTACGTATTGCTTGATTTCATAAAAACTGCGTCATGGACGGCGCGAAAGGGCGGGGGGAGAGATGAGGCTCGATAAGTTTTTATCCGTCACAAAGACCGCGACGCGCACCGAAGCCGCGAAGGCGTGCCGCCGCGGCGAGGTGACAGTCAACGGCGAAGCGGTGCGCGACCCGTCTACACGCGTCGACGAGGAGCGCGACGTCATCACGTACATGGGCGCGGTCATACCGTTCCGCCGCTTCATATACGTCATGATGAACAAGCCCGCCGGCGTCGTCTCCGCGACGGAGGACGCGCGCGGCGACAGGACGGTTATCGACATCCTGCCGCCGGAGTTTGCGAAATACGACCTTTTCCCGTGCGGCCGGCTTGACCGCGACACGACGGGACTTCTGATACTGACAAACGACGGGATCGCCGCGCATCGGCTTTTAGCGCCGAAGCGCGGCGTCGAAAAGACATACCGCTTCACGTGTGCGCTCCCGCTGACGGACGGCGACTGCGACCGGCTCCGCGCCGGAGTCGACATCGGCGGGCA
>DBRA01000067.1:16472-17120 GCA_002305445.1 Clostridiales bacterium UBA1380
GAAACCGAAGCGCTGCTCGCCGCGGCGACTTAACCGAACATATTTTATTTACATACGGGGCAGAAATTATGACGATAAACGAGATACTCGCGAAGGAATTCAATATTCCGCTCGACAAGGTCGACGCGACGGTGGGCTTGATCGACGCCGGCAACACGATACCATTTATCGCGCGTTACCGCAAGGAGGTCACCGGCTCGCTCGACGACACGGTGCTGCGCGGACTTTCCGAGCGGCTTTCCTACCTGCGCTCGCTTGACAAGCGCCGCTCAGAGATTCGCGCGCTGATCGATTCGCAGGGCAAGCTGACGCCGGAAGTGGAAAAAGCGCTTGACAGCGCGACGGTGCTGAACGAACTCGAGGACATCTATCGGCCGTTTAAGCCGCACAGGAAGACGCGCGCATCCGTCGCGCGCGAGCGCGGGCTCGAAGATCTGGCGACGCTGCTCATCATGCAGGAGGAGAAGTACGAGAAGCCGCTCGACGAGCTTGCCGCGGCGTTTATCGACGAGGAAAAGGGCGTGCCGACGCTCGCCGACGCATATGCGGGCGCATGCGACATCATCGCCGAAGACGTCTCCGACAACGCGGAGTACAGGAAGCGCATCCGCGCTCTGACGCACGATTACGGCGAGCTCGTCTCCGTCG
>DBRA01000067.1:17206-32505 GCA_002305445.1 Clostridiales bacterium UBA1380
CAGGTGATCGAGACGCGCCCGTCCGAGGCGAAGAAGTACGTGATGGCCGCCGTCGTCGACTCATACGACAGGCTCATCGCGCCGTCGGTCGAGCGCGAGATACGCGCCGCCGCCTTCGACGAAGCGTCGGAGGGCGCGATCAAGCTGTTCTCCGAGAACCTGCGCCATCTCTTAATGGCCGCGCCGCTCAAGGGCAAGGTCGTGCTCGGATACGACCCCGGATACCGTACGGGCTGCAAGCTCGCCGTCGTCGACAAGATCGGACGCGTGCTGGACACCGCCGTCATATACCCCACGAAGCCGCAGGAGCGGATCGAGGAGTCAAAGCGCATCGTAAAGAACCTCGTGCGCAAGTACGATATCGACGTCATCGCGATCGGCAACGGAACGGCGTCGAAGGAATCCGAGATTTTCATCGCCGGCGTTCTGCGCGAGCTTGAGCGGCCGACGAAATACGTCATGGTCAGCGAAGCGGGCGCCTCCGTCTACTCGGCGAGCGAGCTGGGCGCCGATGAATTCCCGGATTTTGACGTCACGCAGCGCAGCGCCGTATCGATCGCGCGCCGGCTTCAGGACCCGCTTGCGGAGCTTGTCAAGATCGACCCGAAGTCGATCGGCGTCGGCCAGTATCAGCACGACATGAAGCCCGCCCGCCTCGACGAAGCGCTCGGCGGCGTCGTCGAGGACTGCGTCAACGCCGTGGGCGTCGACGTCAATACGGCGTCGTACTCGCTGCTCGANNCTCGCGAGCGCAGATTCTCAAGGTCCCGCGCGTCGGCGCAAGGGCGTTCGAACAGTGCGCGGGCTTCCTGCGCGTCTCCGGCGGCGGGGAGATTCTCGACAACACCGGCGTCCACCCCGAGTCATACGGCGCAGCGAAGGCGCTGCTGCGCCGCTTCGGTTACACCGACGACGACGTGCGCTCCGGCCGCGTCCGCGAGCTGCGCGTTAAGCTCACGAAAGCGGGCATCAAAACAGTTGCGGACGAGCTCGGCATAGGCGAGCCGACGCTCGAGGATATCGTCGGCGAGCTTGAGAAGCCGGGCCGCGACGTCCGCGACAGCATGCCGCAGCCCGTTCTGCGAGACGACGTCATGGATATATCCGACCTGCGCGAGGGCATGGTGTTCGACGGCGTCGTGCGCAACGTCATCGACTTCGGCGCGTTTGTCGACATCGGCGTGCACGAGGACGGACTCGTGCATATAAGCGAAATGGCGGATCATTACGTCAGGCGTCCGGGCGATGTCGTCGCGGTCGGCGATGTCGTGCGCGTCCGCGTGAAAAGCGTTGATACTGCGCGGAAGAGAATAGCCCTGTCGATGCGATTCTAATATATTAGAAAACAGAAAGGCGCTGCCGGCGGCGAATTTGAATAAAATTTAAACACGGTCGGCAAGATGCACAAAGCCAAATAATAAACTTCGTTTAAAAAAACTCTATCATTTAAAGGGATTCTTTGATACAATATAGCACAGAAAATTATACCGTTCTTGAAATTTTTCTTAGGAGGAAATATCAATGGCAAGCCTCTCCCTGAAACATATTTATAAAAAGTATCCCGGAAACGTCACCGCCGTGTCCGACTTCTGTCTTGAGATAAAAGATAAGGAGTTCTTAGTCCTCGTCGGTCCGTCCGGTTGCGGCAAGACCACTACCCTCCGTATGATCGCGGGACTTGAGGAAATCACCGAAGGCGAGCTCTTCATCGGCGACCGTCTTGTTAACGACGTTGCTCCGAAGGACAGAGACATTGCGATGGTGTTCCAGAACTACGCTCTGTATCCTCACATGACCGTTTTCGACAACATGGCGTTCGGTCTTAAGCTTCGCAAGACGCCGAAGGAAGAAATCAAGCGCAGAGTTGAAGAGGCTGCCCGCATCCTCGATATCACCCACCTGCTCGACCGTCGCCCGAAGGCTCTTTCCGGCGGTCAGAAACAGCGTGTCGCTCTCGGACGCGCCATAGTCCGTAACCCGAAGGTCTTCCTTCTCGACGAGCCGCTCTCCAACCTCGACGCTAAGCTTCGTGCGTCGATGAGAACCGAGCTCACCAAGATTCATCAGCGCGTCGGCACCACGTTCGTATACGTTACGCACGACCAGGTAGAGGCTATGACGATGGCTACCCGCATCGTCGTTATGAAGGACGGCCTTATCCAGCAGGTCGACACTCCTCAGAACCTTTACGATTACCCGGTTAACCTCTTCGTCGCGGGCTTCATCGGCACTCCTCAGATGAACTTCGTCAACTGCACGCTCGAGAAGAAGGGCGACGGCCTCGCTATCGTCTTCGGCGCCAACACCATCAAGCTTCCGATCGAGAAGAGCAACAACCCCGCTCTCAAGGATTACGTCGGCAAGGAAGTCATCGCCGGTATCCGTCCCGAGTGCATCCACGACGAGCCCATGTACCTCACCAGCATGGCCGACAGCACCATCAACGCGGACGTCGAAGTCACCGAGCTTATGGGCGCCGAGATTTATCTGTACCTCGTAACCGAGGAACAGAGCCTGACCGCCCGTGTGTCCTCCCGCTCCACTGCCCGCGCCGGCGACAACATCAAGATCGCCATCGATGCCAGCCGCATACATATCTTTGATAAAGATACCGAGCGCTGCATCGCCCACTAAAATAAATACAAAAAGCGGACGGCGCTTTGCGCCGCCCGCTTTTTCACTGCGCGAAAAATATGTTTATGTGTTGACAAAGTCCGGCAAATATGGTACACTAGGGCTGACAACTTAATATAAAGAACCGTCGATGCGCAACGCATAGAAGGGCTTTAAATATTTTTACTGAGAGGTAAGCGATATGAGAGCCGCTTCTATTTTTTTGCGCTCTGATATAAATAAAAAGGATGCGGAAAATCTGTCGCGCTGGCTGTCCAATAAAGACGTGACGTATTTTCTGAACGAAGATCACAGCGTTGTCGGAGAGTTGCAGCGCCTGGTGTACGAAGTGCCTCCTTTTATGTACGGCTGCTATTTCAACCGTGACGGAACGTTTTACATGGTCTGCCATGAGGAACACGAATCTATCGGCTTCGTCCGCTTCAAGGAGCACCGCAGCGACTTATATGAGATCGTGTTCGCGATAGGCGAAGAAACGCTCTGGGGCAACGGCTTCGGCACAGCCGCTGTATCGAAGGCAATAAACCGTGCTTTTTTCGTTGACAGGGTGAAAAAAGTCATCGCCCGCATATATAAAGAGAATAAGCGCTCCGTCGCCACGGTGCGCGGCTGCGGCTTCAAGCTGGAACGCGAAGGCAGCAGATTCGATGTCTATTCAATAACGTTTGAGGAATACCTCGACCGCATGAGATGCGCGTCGCAGCGCGCCGTATAGCAAAAAGCTCCCGCATGGCGGGAGCTTTTTGCTCGTATACTTAAACTTAAAAGACCGCGGTTGCCCTTATGCATCGATTGCGCGAAAATTGCGTTAATAAAAAGTTAACAATTGTGCATTATATTAATGTAGATTTAAAAGCTGAAAAATGTTAAATTTATACCATCGATTAGCACTCGAGCACAGCAAGTGCTAAAGCAATAACAACGGCGGGACCCGCCTGCGAAAGGAGGAGCCGGTATGCCTGATGATGGCAAAAAAGTCCTGACAGAGCGTAAAAAGTCGATATTGAAAGCAATTGTGGAAGCGCACATATCGATTGGAGAACCGGTCGGCTCCAAACTTTTAACGCAAAACAAGCAGTTTAACCTGTCGTCTGCCACAATCCGCAACGAGATGGCAGAGCTGGAGGAGATGGGCTACCTCGAGCAGCCGCACACCTCGGCCGGTCGCATACCGTCCGAATCGGGGTATAGGTTCTACGTCGACTCGCTTGCCGCGCGCTACCGGATGACGGCGGGAGAGGTTAACGAGCTCCGTTCGCTTCTGCACGCAAAAGTGATGGAGCTTGACGAAATCATGGCGCAGGCGACGAGGCTTGCATCTGTGCTCACCAACTTTCCGGCGCTCTCGATTAAATCCGCGCCGCGCTCGATAAAGGTCGTGCGCTTCGAAGCGCTCGCGATAGACGAATACGGCTTCGTGCTCGTAATGATAACCGACGCTGGCATCGTTAGGACGCGCCACGTCAGGCCGGGCTTCGCAGTGACGGCGGAGGAGGTGGCAAGGCTGACGGATGTTCTAAACGCCTGCGTCGCCGGAAAGGCGGCGGAGGAGATAACGCTGCCCGCCATAATCGAAATGGAACGCCAGATGGGCGGCGCCTCGTCGCTTATCTCGCCCGTTATCAAATGCGTATACGACGCATCATCCGAGCCGGGAGCGGGCGACCTTCGTCTCGAAGGCGTCGACCGGCTGCTGCAGTACCCGGAGTACTACGACATCGAGCGCCTTAAAAAGCTGCTCAACCTGTTCGAGCGCGGCGACGACCTCGTAAACGTCATAGAAAACGAACCGGCTACGGACCGCACTCGCGTAATAATCGGGCGCGAGAACAAGGTGCGCATCATGGACAACTCGACGCTGATCTACCGCTCCGTCACCGTAAAGGGCAGGCAAATCGGCGCCATCGGCGTCATCGGCCCGTGCAGGATGAACTATTCGCGCGTCATAACGCTGATAAACAGTCTGACGGAGAACGTAAGCGAGGCGATGTGCGAACCGCTCGCGCTGCCTGAATCCGAAAATAAAGACACCGGCGAAGAATAACGCAGTCTGCAGAGAATAATAATGCTTGAAAGGATTAATATGAGTAATGGCCATGGCGGATGAAAAGAAAGTGAAAAACACGGCGGAAGAAAAAGAGGAGGCGAAGCCGGCGGATACGGCGACGGACACACCCGCTGACAATACGGCTGATGCGGCCGCAGACATAACCGCGGATAAGGCCGCCGAAGCCGTCGGGACCGAAGCGCAGCCCTCGGAGGGCGAATCCTCCGAAGAGATGTCCGATAAAGAAGTGTCTTCCGAGGACGAAGCCGACGGCAAGAAGAAAAAGAAAGACGGCAAAGATAAAAAAGAAGATAAAAAACTGGCCGCCGAGCTTGCGGAGACGAAAAAAAAGCTCGCTGAGACGGAGAAAGCACTCGCGGAAACGGAAGACAAATACCTTAGAATGCTCGCGGAGTATCAGAACTTCAGAACGAGATCGCAGAAAGAGAAGTCGGAAGCGTATGCCGATGCATATTGCGACGCCGTGACGCAGCTTTTGCCGCTTATCGACAACCTCGACCGCGCTCTCGCGTTCGCGGATTCGGATAAGCTCGCGGAAGGTGTGGCGTTGATTGTCAAGAGCATTCCGGACATTTTAGGCAAGCTCGGCGTCGAGGAGATCGAGGTAACCGGCAAGCCGTTCGACCCGAACGTCGCCGACGCCGTCATGAGGACGGAGGAGGGCGACGCCGAAGAGGGAACGGTCGTAGCCGTTCTGCAGAAGGGCTACCGCCGCGGCGACAAGATCGTCCGCCACGCGATGGTGAGCGTCAAGGCATAAGGCATCGCCGGTCATACGTAATACGATAAATCATCTATCGTCGCGGGTCCGGTTCATATTATAGTTTAATTCATCAAAGGGAGATATATTTATATGGGAAAAATTATAGGCATAGACCTCGGAACGACAAACTCCTGCGTTGCTGTGTTTGAAGGCGGCGAGCCGGTTGTCATACCCAACCCCGAGGGAGCGCGCACAACGCCGTCCGTCGTTGCTTTCTCGAAGAGCGGCGAAAGAATGGTCGGTCAGGTTGCGAAAAGACAGGCGATAACAAACCCCGAGCGCACCGTCATGAGCATCAAGCGCAAGATGGGTTCGAACTATAAAGTCGAAATAGACGGCAAATCCTACACCCCGCAGGAAATCTCCGCGATGATCCTCGCGAAGCTGAAGTCCGACGCCGAAGCTTATCTCGGCACGACGGTGACGCAGGCCGTTATCACGGTTCCCGCGTACTTCTCCGACGCGCAGCGTCAGGCGACGAAGGACGCCGGCAAGATCGCCGGACTCGAGGTGCTCCGCATCATAAACGAACCGACCGCAGCCGCGCTCGCGTACGGCATGGATAAAGAGGAGGACCAGACTATAATGGTCTTCGACCTCGGCGGCGGTACATTCGACGTTTCGCTTCTCGACATAAGCTCCGGCGTATTCGAGGTTCTCGCCACAAACGGCAACAACCACCTCGGCGGAGACGACTTCGACCAGCGCATCATAGACTGGATCGCCGATACCTTCGCGCGCGAAAACGGCGGCATCGACCTCCGTAAGGACAAGATGGCGCTCCAGCGCCTCAAGGAGGCCGCGGAGAAGGCGAAGATAGAGCTCTCCGGCATGCCGTCCACCTCGATCAACCTGCCGTTCATCACCGCAGACGCGAACGGCCCGAAGCACTTCGACACGACGCTCACGCGCGCCAAATTCAACGAGCTGACCGCCGACCTCGTCGAAGCGACGATGGGACCGACGAAGCAGGTTCTCGCCGATGCGGGCAAGCGCCCGGGCGACATTCACAAGGTGCTGCTCGTCGGCGGCTCGACCCGTATCCCCGCCGTTCAGGAGGCTATCAAAAACTTCATCGGCGCCGAGCCGTTCAAGGGCATCAACCCCGACGAATGCGTCGCGGTCGGAGCCTGCATCCAGGGCGGCGTTCTCGGCGGCGAGGTCAAGGACATGGTCCTGCTCGACGTCACTCCGCTTTCGCTCGGCATCGAGACGCTCGGCGGCGTATGCACGCGCATCATCGAGCGCAACACGACGATACCGAAGCGCGAGAGCCAGATCTTCTCGACCGCTGCAGACAACCAGACAAGCGTCGAGATACACGTGCTTCAGGGCGAACGCCAGATGGCGGCGGACAACGTGACGCTCGGCCGCTTCGTACTCGACGGCATCGCTCCCGCTCCCCGCGGCGTGCCGCAGATAGAGGTAACCTTCGACATCGACGCGAACGGCATCGTCAACGTCTCGGCGAAGGATAAGGGAACCGGCAAGGAGCAGCACATCACGATAACCTCGACCACGAATATGTCGAAGGAAGACATCGACCGCGCTGTCAAAGATGCGGAGAAGTACGCCGAAGAGGACAAGAAGAAGAAGGAGTCCGTCGAGACAAGGAACAGCGCCGACAGCCTTATCTTCCAGATAGAGAAGACGCTGTCCGACCTCGGCGACAAGGTGTCCGAATCCGAAAAAGCACCCGTCAAGGCCGCCGTCGACAAGCTCCGCGAGTCTCTCAAGAACGGTACAGACGAGCAGATCAAGGCCGATACGGATGCGCTTCAGAAGGCGTTCTATCCTATAGCCGAAAAGATGTATGCCAAAGAGAATCCGCAGGACGGAGCGAACCCCGGCGCACAGGGCGGCACGGGCGGCAGCGCGGGAGCCGGCGGCGACGGCACTATCTACGGCACCGATTACGAGGATAAGACAAAATAAAAAACGCCGGCGCTGCGGCGTATAAAACGTTCACAGGATATGGAAACGGGAAAGCAACGCCCGTTTCCATATTTCCGGTGCAGACATATATGAAGGAAGCTCACGATGGCTGAAAAACGCGATTATTACGAAGTGCTCGGCGTGGACAGATCCGCTGACGCAGAAGCTCTGAAAAAAGCATACCGCGCGCTCGCGAAGAAATATCACCCCGACCTTAATCCCGGAGATAAAGAGGCCGAAGAAAAATTCAAGGAAGCGAACGAGGCCTATTCCGTGCTCTCAGACCCGGACAAGCGCGCGAGATACGACCGTTTCGGCCATGCGGGGCTTGAAGGTCAGGGCGGTTTCGGCGCTGGCGGAATGGATTTCGGCGATTTCGGATTCGACATATCCGATCTGTTCTCCGGCATCTTCGGCGGCGGAACATCGTCGAGGCGCAGCGGGCCGGTTCGCGGCGACAATATCAGCGTGCGTCAGACTCTGACCTTTGAGGAAGCTGTATTCGGCTGCAAGAAGGAGATCACCTTCTCGCGCGTCCATAAGTGCGAAAAGTGCTCCGGCTCCGGAGCCGCGCCGGGAACGCACCCCGAAACATGCACGACCTGCGGCGGCACGGGTCAGGTGAGGATGCAGACGCGTACGCCGCTCGGAATAATGCAGACGTCGAGGACGTGCGACAACTGCCGCGGGACAGGCAAGGTAATAAAGAACCCGTGTCAGAACTGCCGCGGGACGGGATATATCAAGGAGCGCCGCACGCTCGAGGTCACGTTCCCGGCCGGCATCGACGACGGACAGCGCATCGCGCTGCGCGGAGAGGGCGACGAAGGGCGCGCCGGCGGTGAAAACGGCGATCTGCTCATCACCGCACAGGTCAAGCCTCACAACATATTCGAGCGCGACGGATACGATCTGTACGCCGAAGTTCCGGTCACCTTCGCCGAAGCCACGCTCGGAGCGGATATCGACATACCTACACTCGAGGGTACGGAGAAGTATAAAATACCCGAAGGGACGCAGACAGGCACACGCTTCACGCTGCGCGGCCGCGGTGTCCAGATGGTCCACTCGAAAAACCGCGGCGATCTGTATATCACCGTAACGGTCGATGTGCCGCGCAACCTGACGGGCCAGCAGAAGGAGCTGCTCCGTTCTTTCGCCGCGTCCTGTGGAGAAAACAACAACCAGAAAAAGTCTAACTTTTTCAGAAAGCTCTGGAATAAATAACCGCGCTGCCGATTGACGGCACGCGTTTTAAAAACGGCTGACTTTAAAAACGGCCGTTTTTATTAAGCAAAAAAGTAATATAGAAAGCGGATAAATGATGAGCAGCAAATGGAATCAGATACGCGCGACCGCTAAGGCGGGCGACCTCGACACGCTCTGCGCCGTTATGGGCATGATTTCCACCGGCCTCATGATAGAGGACTACAGCGACGTCGACGAGATGATGATGGACGGTGTTTACGGCGACCTCGTGGACGAATCGGTCCTGAACGCCGACAGAACCGTATCCTCCGTGTCGGTGTACGTGCCCGAGGAAGCACCGCTGCCGGAATACATCGGTTTTATGCGCGAACGCTTCGCCGCGTCCGGCGTCGACGCGAAGATTGAGGTCATCGGCGTCGACGAGGAGGATTGGGCGAACTCCTGGAAGCAGTACTATAAGCCCGTTCGCATAGGAAAGCGCCTTGTTGTCGTGCCCGCGTGGGAAAAGTACGACGCCGCGCCCGGCGAGGTCGTCATATCGATGGACCCCGGCATGGCGTTCGGCACAGGCACGCACGAGACGACGCGGCTCTGCGCGTCGCTGCTCGAAGAGCGAGCCGGCAAGGGTAAAACCGTGCTCGATATCGGCTGCGGCAGTGGAATACTCGCGATCTGCGCCGCCAAGCTCGGCTCCGAGGTCGTCCACGCGGTCGATATCGACCCTGTCGCCGTGAAAGTCGCGCGCGAAAACGTCGCCGACAACGGCGTCGCCGACCGCGTGAGCGTCGCCGTATCCGATCTGCTGAAGGACACGCCCGCGCTCGAAGGCGGCTATGACGTCGTGTGCGCGAACATCGTGGCCGACGTCATCCTGCGCCTTCTGCCGGGCGTCGGGCCGTATATCGCGGAAGGCGGATGCCTGATCGTCTCCGGTATAATCGAGCCGCGCGAAGCGGAAATACGCGACGCCGCAGCCGAAGCCGGGTTTATCATAACGGACGGCGCGTCGGAGAACGACTGGCGCGCGCTCGTCCTGACGCGCCGCGGATAATTCGGCGCGGTTTCATATAATATCACTGTTGGCGGCTTCGGCGCCGTCGGATTAAAACGCGTTTGTTATATTAACCAAAACATTTGACAAAACACCGTCGTTATAGTATAATTATACGGTACGTCTGCTGGGGTTTGTCGATTGCCTTAATTTGATACGGAGGTTTACCGAATGCCGCGTTTTTTCGTGGAGAACGGATCGTTTTCCGATGGCGTTGATGGTAAACCGCACGTCAGGTTGACGGGTGACGACGCGCATCACATATCGAGGTCTCTGCGCATGGCTGTTAGGGACAGGCTTGTCGTCTGCGATATGACCGGCACCGAATACGACTGCGTGATAACGCGGATCGGCGACAGTTTTGTTGATGCCGAAGCGCAGAGCACAAAGAAAAGCGACGTCGAGCCGCCCTATGCCGTAACGCTGTATCAGTGCGTCCCGAAGGGCGACAAGTTCGATTCCATCGTGCAGAAGAGCGTGGAATGCGGCGTTTATGCGATAGTTCCGGTGTTTTCGGAGCGCTGCGTGAGCCGACCCGAAGGTGCGGCGCTCGAACGCAAGCTAGAGCGCTGGCGGCGCATATCGCTCGAAGCCGCGAAACAGTGCGGCCGCGCGATCGTGCCGGAGATACGGCGTCCGCTCGATTTTAACGATGCGGTAAAAGCTGCTTCGTCGGCGGACGTTCCGATATTCTGCTACGAAGGCGACGGTACGAAGCCGCTTTCGGCGCTGCTCGCGGGATGTGACGGACGCGGTGCGTCGATTTCGCTTTTCATCGGCAGCGAAGGCGGCTTTTCGATAGACGAGGCGGATGCGGCTGTGAAGGCCGGAATGGCGATGGCGTCGCTCGGCCGGCGGATACTGCGCACCGAAACAGCCGCCGCGTTTACTCTCGCCTGCATCAGTTACGAGTACGAGCGATGAACGGCACCGTCTTCAGCTATTCGCGCAAATACGCCGCAAACCGGAAAAATCCAATAAAAGCAAGGAGAAGATCCGTGACGAACGATACAACTCGCGGATACAACAAAGCAGTGAATACAGTCAAGCCGAAAAGCAAAGCGTCCGCCGCGACGCAGGAGAAAAACTACGCACCGCTTTACCGCATATTGATCGTCCTCGCGCTCGACATCTGCGCGATTTCGTCGATCACATACATAAAAAAGGATTTCCAGCGCGAACTTTCTTTCCGCGCAGCCTTCCCGATAATCGCCGCGGTATTCGGCGCGCTGCTCGCGGCGTCGATCGTCTGGCTTGCCGTCGGAGCGGTGAAAAAGGTCAGGTTCGACCGCTTAGCTGTATCGCCGTCGCTTTGCACCGGCATTTTCGCCGTCGCCGGAGTAACGCTCACGGCGATGTACGAGTATGTGAACCGGATTAACCTCATCATCATAATCATCGCGGCGAGCCTGCTTTATTTCGTTTATAAAATCTACAGCAAGCCCGTGTTCATTTTCTCCGCGTTTGCGGCAGTTTCCGTCATCGGGCTGATCGGCGGCGCATCCATGACGGTCGGCCTTCCCGTGCGCGTCGCGTCGATGGTTCTCGCCGCCGCCGCCGCCGTGATCGCTTTGATCGCACGTAAAAACGGCGGTAAAATCGGAAGCATGAAGCTTCTCGACGACGGGCTGAATTTCTGGGCGGTCATAGCCGTCGCCGGAATCCTTCTTGTCGGTTCCGCGCTGATATTTGTCGCTTCGGCCGCACGTATTTATGCGATCTTCGCGCTTCTCGCCCTTTATTTGATAATAACTATAATCAACACCATTAAAATGATTTAGTTTTTGTAAATATAATCATTTTTGTATTGAAAAATAACAAAAATTCGTGTAATATATAGTGTAGTATATACAAGGCGTTGCGGCACAACCCGCATCGCCTCGTTTATATAACTTATCAATTAGAAGAAAGACGGAGGCTTCCGCATGTCAAACCGTTTATTTCAGGGTATTATATATCAAATGAAAGACGCTGTCGACCGCACCATCGGTGTGATCGATGAAAACGGCGTTATCATAGCATGCAGCGAGCTTTCGAAAATCGGCGATATGCGCACGGGGGTACGCGACGAGCTGGCGTATACGACCGAGTTTGTCACAAGCGGAGGCTACACCTACCGTCCGATCGGAACCGGAACTAAAAACGAATATACCGTTTTCGTCGAAGGCGAGGACAAGCGTGCCGAGGACTTCGCCTCGGTGCTCTCGATCTCTTTGAAAAACATCAAGGATTTATACGACGACAAATACGACAAATCGAGCTTTGTCAAAAACATAATCCTCGACAACATTCTGCCGAGCGACATTTACATCAAGTCGAAGGAGCTGCGCTTCAACTCCGAGGAGGCTCGCGTAATACTGCTGATCAAGTTCCCTCCGAAAACGGATGTGCTTCCGTACGATATGGTCAGCAATATGTTCCCGGACAAGAATAAAGATTATGTCATCTCCGTTTCAGAGCAGGATATTGTCCTTGTCAAGGAAGTGAAGACCGGCTCCGATATACGCGACGTCGAAAAAGTCGCGAAGACGATCGTCGACACAATGTCGAGCGAGTTCTTCACGAAGGTGAGCATCGGCATCGGCACCATCGTCGACAACATAAAGGATCTCGCCCGCTCGTACAAGGAGGCGCAGGTCGCTTTTGAAGTCGGCAAGGTCTTTGACACCGAAAAAAACATCATCAGCTACGAAAACCTCGGCATCGGCAGGCTCATTTATCAGCTTCCGACGACGCTTTGTGAGATGTTCCTCGCGGAAGTGTTCAAGAACGGCTCTCTCGAGTCGCTCGACCGCGAGACTCTTATGACTATTCAGTGCTTCTTCGAGAATAACCTCAATGTATCCGAGACATCGCGCAAACTGTTTGTTCACCGCAACACGCTCGTATATCGCCTCGAGAAGATCAGAAAACTGACCGGGCTCGACCTGCGCGAGTTTGACCATGCGATAACATTTAAAGTTGCGCTTATGGTAAAGAGATATCTGACAACAAAGCCGGTCAAATTCTGATAACGACCATTAAACGAAGGGCGGAATAATATTTTATTCCGCCCATACTGTTTTACATCGATTTTTCGCGGCGATATACGGCCGCAGACTAGGGATTGACTTGGTTATAATTTATGATAGATTTTAAAAATGTGGTGAAAACCTACCCGAACGGAACGGTGGCGCTAAACGGCATCGATCTGCACATAGACGACGGTGAGTTTGTCTTTATCGTCGGCCGCTCCGGAGCGGGGAAGACGACGATGATGAAGCTGCTGCTGAAAGAGGAGAAGATAACCTCGGGCAAGCTTTTCGTAAACGAATACGACCTCGGAAAAATGTCTAATTTCCGCGTTCCTTACTACCGCCGCCAGCTCGGCGTCGTCTTTCAGGATTTCCGCCTGTTTCCCAATAAAAACGTATTCGAAAACGTAGCGTTCGCGATGCGCGTCATCGGCACGCCCTCGTCGATCATCCGATCAAGGGTGCCGGCGATACTGAAGACAGTCAACCTGTCGGATAAAATCCATAACTTCCCGAACGAGCTGTCGGGCGGCGAACAGCAGCGCGTGGCGCTCGCGAGAGCGCTTGCGAACAACCCCAAAATATTGATAGCGGACGAGCCCACCGGAAACATTGACCCCGAGATGAGCATCGAGATCATGAATCTGCTGCTCAAGATCAACCGCTTCGGAAAGACCGTTATCGTCGTCACGCATGAAAAGAACCTCGTCGACTACTTCAAGCAGCGGGTTGTGACGATATCGGACGGTGTTGTGGTCGAAGACCGCGCGGGTGAACAGCTATGAAACATTACAGAGTATCGTATTTTATAGGGCAGGCGTTTCAGGGGCTGTGGCGCAACGGCGTCATGTCGTTCGCGTCCATCATGGTGCTGATGAGCTGCCTCGTTGTCATCGGCTCGTTTACGCTGCTTGTCCTCAACATCGACATGAACCTGTCGGAGCTGGGGCTGATGAACGAGATCGTCGTTTTCGTTAACGACGGAATGACCGAGGAGGAGATTCAAAACGTCGAGGCGCAGATACGCGCGCTCGACAACGTCGCGGCGGTTAAACGGACTACGGCCGCGCAAGGGCTTGAGGAGTTCCGTAAAAACGCCGGCGAGGACGCATACCTCTTTGACGACATCCCGGCCGACGCGCTGACGGACAAGTTCACGATAACATACATCGACAACGCGAAGGCGTCGAGCCTCGCGTATTCGCTCAACCAGATAGACGGCGTCCGCAAGGTGAACAGCCGCCTCGACCTCGCCGCGAAGATGCAGTCCTTCAAGGACGGCGTCATGCTTGTGTTCATGTGGTTCCTAATAATACTGTTCGTCGTCAGCCTTTTCGTGATAATAAACACGATCAAGCTGGCCGTGTTCGCAAGGCGCCAGGAGATATCTATCATGCGCTATGTCGGCGCGACGAGCACGTTCATAACGCTGCCGTTCATATTTGAAGGCATCATCATCGGAATCATTTCGAGCGTCATCGCCTACTTCGTCGAGTGGTACTTCTACATTTACGTTGAAAACATCATGTCACAGATGTCTATGATATCCATCATGCACTTTGTCGACATCAAGGCTTATATTTTCATGGGTTTTGCGGCTATCGGCGTATTTACGGGCATATTCGGCTCATGCATCAGCCTTTCCAAGTATCTCAAGCAGTGATAAGGGAGGTGTGGCTGAAATATGAAGTACGCTATTATGCGCCGCATCGGAGCTGCTTTAACGGCGGTCGCCGTAATATTCGCGTGGGTCAGCGCATTCGCGCCCATTAAGACGGAAGCTGCCGCAGCTAAGCTGTCTGATGCGACGACGCAGAAGTACGAAGCGCAGATAGCGGCGCTTGCCGATAAACAGAAGGCGCTGCTCAACGATTTAGCGGTGACGCGAAATAAAAAATCGAGCGCGCTCGAAACAAAGACGATGCTCGACTCGCTGCTTTCGACGACGGAGCTGAAGCTCGAGCTGACCGAACAGCTCATCGAAGAGCTCGACCGGATGATAGAGGTTAAGACCGAGGAGATAGCTCAGAAGGAGATCGACATCGAGAAGCAGTACAACCTTTGCCTCGAACGGCTCCGGTACTCCTACGAAGAAGGAACGACGGGCTACCTCGAGATGATACTCGACTCGGACAGTCTTTCGGATTTTTTATCGCGCATCGAACGCGTTGCGAGTATACTCGATTACGACAAGTCGCTGCTAGCGAGATATGAGAAGGAGAAAAATGAGCTGATCGAAGCGAAGGAGACGCTTGAAGCGGCGTCGGAGCAGAAAAAATCGGTTCTCGAGCAGCTTGAAGCCGACAAGGCCGACTATTCATCTCAGCTTGCGGAGACAAACAGCTACATAAGCAACCTCGAAGCGGACGAATCCGAAGCGCTGAAGGCATATTACGAAGCGAAGGCGCAGGAGGAGAAGCTTGACAAGGAGCTGACCGCATATCTTGTCCAGCTTCAGGAGAAACTCAATAAGCAGTATGTCGGCGGCGTGCTCAACTGGCCGATAGCGCTGCAGTACAACCATATCTCGTCTAATTACGGCGGACGCACGCTGTACGGAGTATACGATTTTCACGGCGGCATCGACATTTCCCGCATGCCGGAAGGCACGAAGATCCTCGCCGC
>DBRA01000067.1:32632-35988 GCA_002305445.1 Clostridiales bacterium UBA1380
GTGAGACAGAATCCGCTTGAATACGTAAACCAGCCGTAAGCAAAAACAATGACTCCGCCTATTGATAACGCCGCATGCGGCAGCATAAAATAGATAACAAGAACCGAGGAGACGTAAGCTTTGCGTTTTAAAATAAATCTGTTCGCCGCGATCGGCATCACGATTGTCGCGTGCATCATAACGTTTCAGGTGACATTTCTCACGCTCGACGCAAAATACAAGAACGATAAAGACGCATCGTCCTCCTCTTCGCTGACGCAGAAGCTCGAATACATCGACGAGCTGTACAGATCGATGTATATCGGTGAAATCGACGAAGATAAACTGGCGGACGGCGTCATGTACGGCTATGTGCTCGGCACCGGCGACAAGTATGCGAATTATTTCAGCAAAGAAAGCTACGACGAGCTCAAGGCCGATTTCTCGGGCGATATGCAGGGCATCGGCGTCAACGTCATATACAACCCCGACTACTACGCTATCGAGGTTATCAACGTCATGCCGGACAGCCCAGCGCTCGAAGCGGGCGTTCTGCCCGGCGACCTGATCGTTTATGTCGAGGGCGAGGACGTGGCAGAGCTCGGGTATTATGTCGCCGTCGACCGCATGCGCGGCGAAGCGGGAACGGTCGCGAACTTCACCGTCCTTCGCGGCGACCATTATGAGCAGAAGATCGACTTCTCGATAACGCGCGGATATGTCACGGAGCAGACGGTCATGTACCGTCATTACGCGCTCGACGGCACGATCGGCATAATACAGATCGCATCTTTCGATGCTAAAACGCCCGGGCAGTTTTATAACGCCGTCGAGACGCTGAGAAACGAGGGCGCGACGCGCCTGGTAATCGATATCAGGTATAATCCGGGCGGCGAGCTCAACTCCATACACGACGTGCTCGACTACATCCTGCCGGAGGGGCCGATCATCCGCATGGTGGATAAAGCCGGCAACTGGTCGGAGCTCGATTCCGATAAAAACGAGCTCGACATGCCGATGGCGGTGCTCATCAACGGCAGCACAGCGAGCGCGGGCGAGTTGTTCGCGTCGTCGCTCAAGGACTACAAGAAGGCGACGCTCGTCGGAACCGTGACATACGGAAAGGGAACGATGCAGCGTATCATCGACCTGCCCGACGGCTCCGGCATATCGATATCATATCAGATGTATTACCCGCCGTTTTCGGATAACTACGAGGGAGTCGGCGTCCAGCCCGACGTCACGGTCGAGCTCGACGAATCGCTAAAGGATAAAAACATCTACAAGATCACGGACGAAGAAGATAATCAGCTTGCGACAGCGGTCGCCGTTCTCAACGGTGAAATCAATGTTAATTCTAACGCAGGAGAATGAGTATGCCAGAACAGATCTATACCCAGGAAGGCTATAACGCACTTATCAACGAGCTTGAAGAGCTTAAAAACGTCAAGCTGCCGCAGATAAAGGATAGCCTCGCGATAGCGCGCGGCTACGGCGACTTATCGGAAAACAGCGAATACGACGAAGCGAAAAACGAACAGGCTAAGACGGTTTACCGCATAGCCGAGCTCGAACAGCTTATCGCAAACGCCAAGATCATCGACGAAAGCAAGATTCAGCACGACGTCGTCAGCGTCGGCAGCATCGTTAAAGTGCTTGATATAGAAGAAAACGAAGAGGTCGAATACAGCATAGTAGGTTCGAACGAAGCGAATCCGCTGCTCGGCCGCATCTCCGACCAGTCTCCCGTCGGCGCCGCGCTTACGGGCGCGAGGGTCGGCGACGAGATAACGGTGGAATCTCCCGGAGGCTCGTACAAGCTCCGCGTGCTCGGCGTCGAGCGCGCGGCAAATAAATAAACCATAACGGAAGATAAAGAATATGACCGAGAACATAGAAAACGCCGCGGCAGCGGAAATGTCCGAAGAACAGCAGTATTCAGAACAGACACGCATACGGCGCGAGAAGCTCGCATCGCTCCGCGCCGCCGGAGAAGATCCGTACAAGCTGACAAAGTACGATGTCACGGCGCGCGCTGCCGATATATCGTCGAAATTCGACGAATATGAGAATAATACGGTGCGCATCGCCGGCCGCCTCATGAGCCGCCGCGACATGGGCAAGGCGAACTTCATCGACCTCGCCGACGGCAGCGGAAGGATTCAATGCTACATCCGCATCGACGACGTCGGCGCGGAGACGTTCGAAAAATACAAGAAGTGGGATTTGGGCGATATCATCGGCGTCGAGGGCTTCGTGTTCCGCACACGCAGAGGCGAAATATCGGTGCACGCGAAATCGCTTATCCTTCTCTCGAAGTCGCTTCTGCCGCTGCCCGAGAAGTTCCATGGGCTTAAGGATACGGACACGCGCTACCGTCAGCGATATGTCGACCTCATCGTTAACCCCGAGGTGAAGGAGACATTCATCAAGCGCAGCGCGATACTGCGCGAGATACGCGCGTTCCTCGACGCGAAGGGCTTCCTCGAGGTCGATACGCCCGTCCTGCATACGATCGAAATCGGCGCGGCAGCCCGTCCGTTCGTGACGCATCACAATACGCTCGACATCGATATGTATCTGCGCATAGAGACGGAGCTGTACCTGAAGCGCCTTATCGTCGGCGGCTTCGACCGCGTGTACGAGGTCGGTCGCATCTTCCGCAACGAGGGCATGGACACGCGTCACAACCCCGAGTTCACGTCGGTCGAGCTGTACCAGGCGTACACCGACTTTCACGGTATGATGGACCTTGTCGAGGAGCTGTACGTCTACCTCGCCGAAAAGGTCTGCGGCTCGCTTACGATACCGTACCAGGGCAACAAGATCAACATGGCGTCACCGTGGCCGCGCCTTACGATGCGCGAAGCCGTGAAGAAATATTCCGGCGAATCGTACGACGACTGGGCGGACGACGAAGCCGCGAGAGCGGCGGCGGCGAAGCGCGGCGTGCCGTGCGAAAAGAACGCGACGAAGGGCGACGTTCTTGCCGCCTTCTTCGACGAGTTTGTCGAGGACAAGCTGATACAGCCGACGTTTATATACGAGTATCCGGTTGAAATTTCCCCGCTCGCAAAGCGGTGCCCCGACAACCCTGCGTTTACGGAACGGTTTGAGTTCTTCATAAACGCGAGCGAGATGGGCAATGCGTTCTCCGAGCTGAACGACCCGATCGATCAGCGCGATCGCTTTGAGCGTCAGGTTGCGGCGAAGCGCGCGCAGGGCGCAAACGCTTCGGTCGACGAGGACTTCTTAACGGCACTCGAATACGGCATGCCGCCCACGGGCGGACTCGGTTTCGGCGTTGACCGTCTTGTGATGCTGCTGACCGACAACGCGTCGATACGCGACGTGCTGCTGTTCCCGACGATGAAGCC
>DBRA01000028.1:0-19995 GCA_002305445.1 Clostridiales bacterium UBA1380
ACGCCCTCCTTCGTCATGTCTATATACCAGAGGAACTTCTCCGACAGTGCCGTAAAAATTACGTTGAACACGATGACGAACGCGATGAAAAGCACCGTGAACACTGTCGATACGGTTCCGTATCTAAACTTTTTGGACCATAAAAATCCGGGTGTTCTCATTATTATTTACCCCACACAGTTATTCTTCCGCTGATTTCCGGTGCTGTGTCAGTTCCAGCGGCGGCGTTCGTAAACGCGTATCGTCAGGAAAAGGAACACGATGCTGATCGAGAAGTAATAGACGATCGCATTGAAATCGAATATGCCGTTTGAGAAGTTTCCGTAGCGGTTGTAGATCGACACCCAGCTGATGATGTAGCGTATGACGTAGGAGTCGATTAAGCTGTTGAGGAAACCGATGAACAGTAAAAATACGAGTATGCCGATCGTAACGATGGCCGCGATGAGCTGATTTTCGGTGAGACTCGAGACGAAAATGCCGATCGCGATGAAGCACATGCCGACAAGAATCGTCGATATCAGGTTGCCGGCGAGAACGGCCAGGTTAAAGCTGGAGTCTTCGGGTAAAAACTTGAGTATAACGAGAAAGTTGAGACTCGATACGAGGAGCGCGCCGACGAACATCGTCATGGCGGCAAGGAACTTCGCGGCGATCATGCCGGTAAGCGTGACGGGAGATGTCAGAAGCAGCTGTTCGGTGCGCGACTTACGCTCTTCGGCAAGCGACTTCATCGTCAAAAGCGGCAGGATGATGATGAACACGAACATAATTATAAGGAAGTAAGTTGATACGTCGCTCGACTGTATCAAAAGCGTCGTAAGCGAGAACACGAACGCGCTGACCGCAAGGAACACCGCCATGAATATATAGCCTATCGGCGTCGTAAAGTAAGCGCGCATCTCGCGCAGATAAATCGCTGTCATTTATTTGCCCTCCCCGCCGTCGTCTTTTTCGTCCGACTGCTTGTCCGCTTCGTCTTTGACTATAACGGTATTGTCGTCGCTGAGCTCGATGCGCTTCTGCGATTCCTTCGCGCGCGCCATCGCCGCGTCAGCAAACTTGCTCTCGGCGCTGTTCTTGCGTATCTTTTGCGATTTCAGAGACGAATCTTCCTTGTCGATCAGCTTGATGAATATATCCTCGAGGTTCATGCCCATCGATTCGAGTCCGACGAGCGGAAAATCCTTTTCCGCGAGCGTGTAGAACAGCGTCTTTCGTATATCGACTCCGGGCGCGCTCTCGACCATATAGGTGAACGCGTCGCCGTCCCTCTCGCCGAGCGCTTCGGCGTACGTTATACCCTGCTTGTTCTTGAGAAGCGAGAGCACCTCGCGCTGCGCGCCGACGACCTTTACTTTGTAGCGGCGGTTGTCCTCGACTACGCGCGTGATGTTCTCCGTCTGCTCGTCGGCGACGATCTTGCCCGCGTTGATGATGATGATGCGGTCGCATACCGCCTGAACCTCGGGCAGGATGTGGGTCGACAGTATTATCGTGTGGTCGGAGCCGAGCGTTCTGATCAGGTTGCGTATTTCGATGATCTGCTTCGGGTCGAGGCCGACCGTAGGCTCGTCGAAGATGATGATCTTCGGATTGCCTATCAGCGCTTGAGCGATGCCGACGCGCTGCTTGTAGCCCTTCGACAGGTGGCTTATCAGCCGCGAGCGCACGTCGTTTATTTTGACGACGTCACATATCTCGCCGATGTGCCGTACGCGGTTGAGCTTGCAGCCCTTCAGGCGGAACACGAAGTTCAGGTATTCGTCCACCGTCATGTCCATATAAAGCGGCGGCTGCTCCGGCAGGAAGCCGATCAGCTTTTTAGCGCTGAGCGGATCTTCGAGTATGTCGATGCCGTTGATGCTCGCAGTGCCGGACGTTGACGACAGGTAGCCTGTCAGAATATTCATCGTCGTCGATTTGCCCGCGCCGTTTGGCCCGAGAAAACCTACGACCTCGCCTTCATCCACATGAAAACTGATGTCGTCTACGGCAAACTTGTTGCCGTATCGCTTTACGAGGTTTTTAATTTCGATCATTTCGCTCGCTCCGAATCTTAGAGATTTTAGAGAATTAAAGCTGTGTTTATAGTATCAGCGAGATTGCGGTTTTTTTGCGGTATATACGATTATTGCATCAAACATTTTCAGCTTTCCGCCGTGATTGCTTATTGCGCGGTGCGCGACTTCGTAAAGTTTTGATTTACAAAATTTTCGGCGGCGGTGCAGTCGGAATATACTCCTCCGGCTGTCGCCGTGTCCGCGTAATATGATGCGTGTTTTACAAATTGTGTACGTCCGGCTGTGATTATAACACGCCTTTATTGATTATTTTTGAACATAATCCATATTCGCGGTGTAAATCCGGTGACGGCTGTGTGAAGCGGTTTACCGCGGCGCGATTATCGCGCCCTGCGCGCCCCTGATGCCCTTGTCGCGGCGGTGCGAGTAATAGCCGACGCCGCAGCAGGTGCAGTCGTCAGAGACGTCGATGTTTTCGGCGCGCAGCCCAGACGCCTTAAGCGACGCGACGATGCATCCCTGCAGATCGATTTTGTATTTACAGCCGCCGATATCCGAGATAAGGCGCAGCATCTCCGCTATTCCTATGTGTGCGGCGGCGGCGGAGCGCTCGAACGCTTCCGCGACCTCCGACCCGACCTCGAAGCAGCACTTGCGTATGCATGGGCCGACCGCCGCGCGCATTTCAGACGGTTTCGCTCCCATCGACGCGAGAAACGCGACGGCCGCGGCGGCTATGTCGTCGGCCGTTCCGCGCCAGCCGGAATGGACGGCGGCGACTTCCCCCGTCGCGCATTCGAGCAGTATCGGCACGCAGTCGGCCGTCTTAACGAGAGGGGCTATGCCCGGCGTCGACGACACAAGCGCGTCGCAGGAGCGCGGAGCGCGCACCGTCCGCTCAGTCACGAGCACGACGTCTGTGCCGTGAACCTGGTCGGCGTATACCGGAGTCGCGTCTCTGACGACGGCGCGCGCCAGATAGGCGATGTTTTTCGCGACTATGTCGTCGGGGTCGCCGCGATGCCTTGCTAAATTGAGCGAAGAAGTGTGCGGCAGCGTCGAAAAGCCGCCGGCGCGCGTCGTAAAAGCATGCGGCGACTCAAGCAGCGTCGAGCGCAGATACACTATCTCCGGCCCGCCGCGGCTGACCGTTTCTTTCACAAACATGGTTAATCCCGCCTTCGGAATTATTTCGCGAAAAGCATCATTCGCCGCGCGTGAAGCCGATGTAGTCGATGCAGTCCTCGTCCTCGCCGGTGAGCGCGCGCGCGGCCGCGACAGTCTCGCGGACGCTGTCAGCGCACGGGTCGGTTATCGCGGCGTCGAGCCCGCGAAGCATCGCGGCGGCGAGAAACGCGCGATTGATAAGCGCGCGCTTCGGCAGACCGAATGACACGTTCGAGCAGCCCGCAATCGTCTTTACATCCGGCGCGGCGCGTTTAAGTGCGTCGATAAGGCCGAGCGAGAACAAAGCAGCACCCTGCTCCACCGCGATCGCGCGGATGAGGACGTCGACATAGACCTTGTCAGCGGTTATGCCGTAACCCTTGAGCGCGTCGAGCGCGCCGAGCACGTTTCCGACGGCTTCGTCGACCGTTTCCGGCACCCGCTCAGCTATCGGCATAAGCACGACGGCGGAACCGGTCTCGGCAATGAACGGCGCGCATTCGGCAAGCCTGTCGCGGCAGGTGACCGAGTTGACGATGCAGCGCGCGCCTCTCCCTGTCACCGCGCGGGCGGCTTCGGCGAGCACTTCGGGCGATGCGGAGTCGACCATCACTGCGTCGCCCGCGAGCGCGCACAACGTCAGCATCATTTCGCGTTCGTTGCCGGATGCGGCGGTATTAATGTCGAGCGCATCCGCGCCCGCGTCAAGCTGGCGCTTCGCAAGCTCCGCAAGCGCGACGATATCGGCGTTGCGCATTAAGTTTCCGGTCGAGGGAATAGACGAGTTCAGTTTTTCGCCGATGAGCAGCATGGACATTCTCCGCTTTTATCTTTATTTTCAATATATTCCGCAAGGTCGAGCGCAAAGCGCACTTTTTTGCGCGGCGTCATGATGTAAAAGCCGTCGCAGCTGTTATAAATTTCGTCGATTACGCCGCGGCAGTAGCCGACCGACAGCTCGCGCGTCCGCTCCGCGTCAGCTCCGCGCAGACTCTCGATAAACGAATCGGGCAGCTCGATGCCCGCGACCTCGTTTTGCAGAAAGCACGCGTTTTTATATCCGGCGACGGGCATTATGCCGGCTAATATCTTTGCGCCGAGCGCTTCCTTCGCGCGGCGGAGATTATCCGCCTGTCGCTCCGTAAATACCGGCTGCGTCATAAAGCCGGACGCCCCCGCGTCGATCTTTTTCTGAGCGCGCGCAAGCTCGGCGTCGAAGTTCTGCGCGCCCGTGTTGAGCGCGGCGAAGATTTCATACGGCTCGGACGCAAACAGCTCTTCGTTAAGGCTTGATATATACGCTATCAGCCCGAACGAGTTCATGCCGTACACGTCCTTCGCGTCTACGGCGGAGCGCGCCGCGGAGTCGCCGGTCACGGCGAGCACGGAGCGCAGCCCTTCTATCCATCCGGCGACGAGCGCGCCTTTCAGCGCTATCTGGTTCCTGTCGCGGCACGTCATGTGCGGAATCGCGCGGATCCCCGCGACCCGTTGCACCCTCGCCGAAAGCGCGACGGCGTCGGCCCGCGCGCGGGCGAGCGGCGAATCCGGCACCGTGACGTAACCGGCGCCTGATTCTCCGACAAGGCGCGCCGCTTCGTCGAACGCCGCTACATCGGCGTCCGCCGGAGGATCGAGCTCGATCGCGATTGTGCGGGTACATTTATGGTACGCGGTTTCCGCTTTCGTTGCGATATAGACCGATTCGCTTTGCCGTTTCTCCGGCTGCGGAAGCGTTTCTTTCGATAAGAGTGTTGTCAGCGCGCGTATATGCGCGGGCGTTGTGCCGCAGCAGCCGCCGACGACCGCAACACCGAGGCGGCACATTTCGAGCGCGCGCTGCGCGAAGTAGTCGGGCGAGTCGATATACACAGTTCGTCCGCCGGAAACGGACGGATAGCCCGCGTTCGGCATCGCTGTCACGGGCAGCGTCGTATCGAGCTTTTCCAGCAGTTCAAGCATATGCGCCGGTCCGCAGACGCAGTTTATGCCGGCTATATCCGCTCCGGCATCGCGCGCGGTTGCAATAAGGTGCTTATAAAAACCGCCGAGCGCTGTGTAGCCGTCCTGACCGACGGCGAAGGACACGATTATCTCGGCATCGGAGCGTATCGAGCGCAGCCGTCTGACGCAGTCAAACAGTCCGTTATCGGTTGCATGTGTCTCAAATAAAAAACGCGTCGCACCGAGCGCAAGAAAGCGGTCGACTATATCGTCGTACGCGGCTGCCGCGTTATCGCACGGCACAGGTCCGATGTCGGCAAACGGTACGGCCGCCGTACCGGCGCACGCATCGGCGGCTATACGCCATGCCGCGCCGATTATTTCCCCGAGCAGCGCGCCGTCGCCGCCGGCTGCCGAATACGCGGCGAAGGTGTTCGTCTTGATCGCGGTCGCCCCTGCTTCGATATACTCGCGGTGGACGCGCGCCACAAGCTGCGCATCGTCGATGCACAGCCGTTCCGGCGCCGCTTTATAATGTGTCAGCGATAATATATACGTGCCTGTTGCGCCGTCGAAAATATACTTCATTAAACAGTCGCATCCTCCGACTCGTCATACACTAAAGCGCCGCTGTGCCAGACGCGCTTAACCCTTCCGGTCATCGGAACGTTCATATAGGGCGTGTTTGACGATTTTGATTTGTTGTTATCCTCTGTCAGCACGAACTCGCCTGCGGTGTCGAGCAGTACGAGGTCGGCGCGTTCGCCCTCGGACACGGTCTGCTCCCGCAGACCCAGTATGCGTGCCGGAGCGGTGCTCATGATGTCGATGAGCTTTGCCATATCGATGCACCCTGTCTCGACGAGGTGCGAGTAACAGACCGCGAACGCTGTCTGAAGTCCGGTTATGCCGAACGCGCCGCTTGCAAGCGTGCCCTTGTCGGCGGCGGTGTGCGGCGCGTGGTCGGTCGATATGCAGTCGATCGTGCCGTCGGCTATGCCGCGGATAAGCTCGGCGGCGTCTTCCCTGCCGCGCAGCGGCGGCTTCATCTTCGCGTTAACGCCGTACAGTATCGCGTCCGCGTCGGTCAGCGATATATAGTGCGGGCACGTCTCGGCGGTTACGCGGACGCCGAGACTTTTTGCCGCTCTGATTATTTTAACTGACATTTTTGTCGACACGTGCGCGATGTGAATGCGGCAGCCCGTTTCGGCCGCGAGCACGATGTCGCGCGCGACCGCGGCGTCCTCAGAGCTGCACGGTATGCCGGGCACGCCGAGTGTCCGCGCTACGGAGCCTTCGTTCAGCACACCGGCGCCCGTCAGCGACAGCTCCTCCGAGTGGGAGATCAAAAGATAATCGCGGGCGGCAAGCCGGCGCATGACTTCGCGCATAACGGCCGCGTCCGATACCGGCTTTCCGTCGTCCGTGAACGCGAAGGCACCGGCTTCGGCGAGAGCGTCGTAATCGCATGGCTGCGCTCCGTTCTGACCGACCGTCAGCGCGGCTGTCGGCAGCACCGAGCAGCCCTTTCCCGCGGCTTTCTCGAGTATATAGCGTATTACGTCCGGCGAATCGGTCACGGGAGAGGTGTTCGGCATCGCCGTCACGGCGCGGTAGCCGCCGGCGACAGCCGCGGCGAGCGCGGTTTCGACCGTCTCCTTCGCCGGATAGCCCGGATCGCGAAGGTGGGTATGCGGGTCGACAAACGAAGGGGCAAGCGTACAGCCGGAGCCGTCCGTTACATCGGCACCGTCGGCAAGCGAGTCGTGTTCGGCACGGAGCTCCTCCGACGATTTAAGTGCGGCGGGATCGAAAACACGCGCGATACGGCCGTCTTTTATATATACGTCCCTCGTTCCGACACCGGCAATACGCGCGTTTTTAATGAACACCGGCTTCATTTGCTGATACTCCCGTCGATTTAGTTATTTTAGATGAGTTTCGGCTTCCAGATGTAACCCTTTTCGCGGACGGTGCGGATGCACCCGTCGCCGAAGGCCTCCTCGAACTTTTTTCTTACATAGCAGACATATACGCCGACAATGCCGTCGCTTTCGACGCCGCCGCTCCACACATCCGAGAGCAGATCCGCGCGCGAAACGGGAGCGCCGCCCGCATCATACAGCTTTTTCGCGAGGGCATACTCAAGCTCCGTAAGCTCTGCGCGGCGAAGATTGCGGGCGACGGTTCTTGTCTTGTCATCAAAGACGAACGCATCGTCGTTCGAGCCGTTCATCGCGGTTTTTATCAGTGAGACGAAATCGTCCGTCAGAAAAGGCCGCTTCAGATCGCACTCGCCGTCAAAGGCAAGCGATATGACCCTGACTCCATCCGGAACACGGCACGGATACCCGGCGTCGCGGACGGCGACGACCGCACCGTCCGGCACAGCGCCGCCGGGCGCGACGATTTCGGCCGACGCTCCCGCTTCGGCGCACAACCTCACAAGCATCGCGGCGAACACTCTGTCGCCGGATATGATCGCAACCTCCGGCACTTCTCAAAGTACTCCGATTATGGCGATATTCACTATATAATAGCATAAACCGCGCTTAAAATCAACATTATGAATTAAGCCGATGAGACAGCCGCAAAATATGAACGCTCCGCAATTGATGTTTGATGAAAAATATGCTATAATTTAATTATTGATATAACAGCAGACAGAGGTTTCATGACGCAAATGATATGTGAAATCGAATCGAACGAGCGGTTATCGGGCGATATTTTCGATATGCGCGTCGTCTCCGACGCTCTCGCATCGGCGAAGCCCGGTCAGATCGCGCATTTTTTATGCGGAGCGAAAGCGCTGCGCCGGCCGCTGTCCGTCGCGGACGCGGCCGACGGAAAAGCGCGTTTTCTTTATGAAGTTCGCGGCGAAGGCACGCGGTACTTATCTGCCCTGCACGCGGGCGATACGGTCGATGTGCTCGGACCCGTAGGTCAAGGCTTCACGGTCACGGAGGGGCGCGCGCTGCTCGTCGGCGGCGGGATAGGCGTGTTCCCGCTTTTATCGCTCGCGCGGGCATACGGCGACCGCAGCGCGGCGCTGCTCGGCTTCCGCTCGGCGGACGCCGTCGTCTGCGACGGCGATTTTGAGCGGTTCTGCGACTCCGTCGCCGTGATAACAGACGACGGCTCGAGCGGCCGGCGCGGATATGTGTCGGAGCTGCTCGAAGAAGCGCTGACATATGTCGGCGGGCTTGTCGATATAATCCACGTCTGCGGCCCGCGGGCTATGATGGCGTCGTGCGCCACCGTCGCGGAGCGCTTCGGCGTCCGCTGCGAGGTCAGCATGGAGGAGCGCATGGCGTGCGGCATCGGCGCATGTCTCGGCTGCGCCGTAAAGATGAAGGGTAAAAGCGGAGTCGAAACGTACAGGCGCGCGTGCGCCGACGGCCCCGTCTTCGACGCCGCCGATATCGACTGGTCCTGACAGTACGGTAAAACGAGGTAAACATGGCTGATTTGAGAGTGAATTTCTGCGGCACCGAGCTGCGCAACCCCGTCGTGACGCTGTCGGGTACATGCGGAACCGGGAAAGAGTACACGGATTATTATAAGATCTCGGACATCGGCGCGATATCGGTCAAGGGCATGACGATAGAGCCGCGCGCCGGCAACCCGCCGCCGCGCGTCGCCGAAACTCCGTCCGGCATGCTGAACTCGATCGGGCTGCAGAACCCGGGGGCGGCGTATTTCATCGAGCGCGACCTGCCGCGGCTCAAGCGCGACGGCGCCGTCGTGATCGCCAACATCGCGGGCGCGACCGAAGACGACTACGTCCGCGCAGCGGAGCTTTTCGCTCCGACAGACGCCGATTTCATCGAGCTCAACGTGTCGTGCCCGAACATACACGGCGGCGGTGCGGCGTTCGGCTCCGACTGCGCCGTCATCGAGCGGCTTACGCGCCGCGTGCGCGACGCCTGCCGCAAGCCGGTCATCGTCAAGCTGTCGCCGAACGTGACAGACATAGTCGAGATGGCGCGCGCCGCTGAGTCCGGCGGAGCGGACGCGCTGTGCCTTATAAACACGCTCGTCGGTATGAGGATCGACATCAAAACGCGCCGGCCGGTTCTGCGCCGGAACGTCGGCGGGCTGTCGGGCCCGGCTATATTACCCGTCGCGGTGCGTATGGTGTGGCAGGTGAAAAGCGCCGTGCCGCTGCCGGTGATCGGCTGCGGCGGCGTCGCGAGCGCCGAGGACGCGGTCGAGATGATGATGGCCGGGGCGGACGCAGTCGGCGTCGGCACGGCTATGTTCACGGACCCGTACGCACCATTAAAAATAATAAAAGGGCTGTCCGACTGGTGCGACGCCAACGGCGTAGCGAGGGCTGCGGAGCTGACAGGCACCGTCGAGCCGTGGCAATAATGAAAATTGAACAACCGTGAAGGAGATACACATGACTGAAAAAAGCGGGTATGAATCACCGTTTTCGACGCGCTACGCGTCCGACGAGATGCAGTATCTGTTCTCGGCGGACTGCAAGTTCAAGACATGGCGCAAGCTTTGGATAGCTCTCGCGGAAGCGGAGCAGAAGGCCGGCCTCGACATAACCGACGAGCAGATCGCCGAGATGAAGGCGCACGCGGACGACATCGATTACGCGGCAGCCGACGCATACGAGGCGAAGCTGCGCCACGACGTCATGGCGCACGTGTCCGCATGGGGCGACCGGTGCCCGAATGCTAAGCCGATCATCCACCTCGGGGCGACCTCATGCTTTGTCGGCGACAACACCGACATCATCATAATGCGCGATGCGTTAGGACTCGTGCGCGGCAAGCTGCTCTCCGTCATGCGCAACCTGCGCGACTTCGCGATGCTGTACAAAGACATGCCCGCGCTCGCATACACGCACCTGCAGCCCGCGCAGCTGACGACTGTCGGCAAGCGCGCGACGCTGTGGCTGTATGAGCTCTCACTCGACTTTGCCGACCTCGATTATGTGCGCGGCTCGCTGAAGCTGCTCGGTTCGAAGGGCACGACGGGCACGCAGGCGTCGTTTATGGAGCTGTTCGGCGGCGACGGCGCGAAATGCAGGTTTGTCGAGGACTATATAGCCGAAAAGTTCGGCTTCGAGGGCTGCGTGCCCGTATCGGGGCAGACGTATTCGCGCAAGTTCGACACGCGCGTCGTCAACATGCTCGCGGGCATCGCGTCGTCCGCGTACAAGTTCGCGAACGACCTGCGGATACTGCAGTCGTTCAAGGAGATGGAGGAGCCGTTCGAAAAGAACCAGATCGGCTCGTCCGCCATGCCGTACAAGCGCAACCCGATGCGGTCGGAGCGCATATGCGCGCTCGCGCGTTATGTCCTGTGCGACGCGCTCAACCCGGCGATAACCGCGTCGACGCAGTGGTTCGAGCGGACGCTCGATGACAGCGCGAACAAGCGCATCTCCGTTGCGGAGGCGTTTCTCGCGGTCGACGCGATACTGAACATCTACATCAACGTGACGAGCGGTCTCGTCGTCTACCCGAAGGTGATACGCTCGCGCGTGATGGCGGAGCTGCCCTTCATGGCGACAGAGAACATCATGATGGACGCCGTCAAGCGCGGAGGCGACCGTCAGGAGCTGCACGAGCGCATCCGCGTCCACTCGATCGCCGCCGGCAAGCGCGTCAAGGAGGACGGCGAGCCGAACGACCTTATCGAGCGAATCTGCGCCGACCCCGCCTTCGGCGTCACGCGCGAGGAAATCGAGGCGCATCTCGCGCCTGAGAACTACACAGGCCGTTCGGCCGAGCAGGTCGTCGAGTTCGTCGAGCAGATAGACAGGCTGCTCGCGGAGAACGCCGGCGACGCGGCCGCGGGTGCGGAACTGCGCGTATAAGCTCGGCCGCGCGGGCGCGGAAATGCAAAAGCGCCGAAGGTTTTATCATAAATTGCATCGGCATAAGTTCGATATATAAAGGGAGGACGCAGCAGTGTCATTTCAACGGCTGGCAGAGGAGATAAAGCGTAAAAACAACCGCACCGTCATGGGGCTCGACCCCGATTTCAAGTTCATACCGCCGTGCATTTACGATAAGCAGCACGCGCTGTACGGCGACACGCTCGAAGCCGGAGCCGCCGCCGCGCTTGAGTTCTGTCTCGGGCTTATCGACGCCGCCGCCGACCTCGTCGCCGCCGTCAAGCCGCAGTCCGCGTATTTCGAGCAATACGGAGTTTACGGCATGAGCGCGCTCGCCGCCGTCATCGACGCCGCGAAGAAAGCGGGCCTGTACGTCATACTCGATGCGAAGCGCGGCGACATCGGCACGACAAGCGCCGCTTACGCGAGCGCGGCGATAGGACGCACAGCCGTCGGCGGCGCTTCCCTGCCCGTCTTCGGTGCCGACTGCGTCACCGTCAACCCGTATCTCGGCAGTGACGGCGTAATGCCGTTCGTCGACGCGGCGAAAAAGTACGGCGGCGCGTGCTTCGCGCTCGTCAAGACGTCGAACAAGTCGTCGGACGAGTTCCAGAACCTAAGAGTCGATGGTGGCGAGCCGCTTTATATCCGCGTCGCGCGGATGGTGGAGACATGGGGCGGCGTGCCTGATGGCAGCGGCTACACATGCGTCGGCGCAGTCATCGGCGCGACATATCCGCGCGAGCTTGCACAGCTTCGCGGCGTAATGCCGCACACGTTCTTCCTCGTGCCCGGTTACGGCGCGCAGGGGGGCGGAGCCGCGGACGTCGCGGCGGCGTTTGACAAAAACGGCGGCGGAGCCGTCGTCAACGCGTCGCGGTCGCTGATGTGCGCGTATAAATCGGCCGGAGACGAGCGCGGCGACAATTACAAGTCGCACACGCGGGCCGCCGTCACAGCGATGCGCGACGATATAAACTCAGCGCTTTAAGAGAAAACCGGCGTTGACGGCTTGCGGCCGTTCGCGCCGGTTTTTATTATACGAGAATTTTAAGTAACGTCTCATAGCTGTCTCTCAACCTTTCGGTATTTTTATCCGTCATTTAATTGCTACAGTAAAATCCGTACAGAAGGAGGAGTTGCATATGAACCACACAGAGCTGACTGATGAAGCGCTCGTCGCACTGACGCTCGCCGGCGATCAGAACGCGTATGAAGACATGTACGCGGATATCGGCACGATGCCCGAATCTCCCGAAAAGAGCTATGCAACAGCGCAGTTGCCTATGCTGGGCAGGCGGTGGCTGCCGGACGGAAAGAGCGACGAGCGGTTTACACATATGAAGGAAGCCGTGCTCGCGGGCAGGAACGAGGACGTGATAACCACAATCATGAGTATCGAGTATAATAAACTGTCCGGGGCTGCAAAGATCGAGTACATGCGCGATACTCAGATACCTTTTCTTGAGGAAAACAGCTTTAACAAAGCTCTCGGTTATGTACTTTTCTGGCTTGGCCGCGAATACTTAAATGCGGGCGAACCGGCGCAGGGATTCGCCGCGTTCGAGCGCGTGCTGACAGTGCTCTAACCGTCCGACATCAATTATGCAAACGCAAAATCAGCTATTGAGGTTGAAAAGCTGGTCTACGATAAATATAAAGACTTTGAAGTAAACCGGTATTGCGTTTATGCAGTCGGCGAGGATTACCGCTTTATCGACGGCGGGTTTCGCTTATGGTCACAGCCCGGGCACAGTGAAGGATGGTTCAATTCAGACGAGGCTGGAGCGAGCTACGCCTTCTATCAGGCATCGCGCTGCGTAAACTTCACGTATATATCGGACTTCAAGCACGACGCCGAAGTGTGCTGCGAAACGACTTACGCCGACGATGAAAAAGTCATTATGTCGTATTACTTCGACGGACCACGCNNAGCGAAGGTGTGGAGCATGTTCAGGACATGTCGCACTACATAGAGCGCGCGAGAGCGCTCGCCGACACGCCGTTCAGGGTCGCGCACACGAATTCCGCATGTAAAACAGCCGAGTGCATCATGGCGACCGACGGGGAGTTTAACCCGTCGCGCACCGAAAGCGGTCACCGGACATTCTTCGGCTAAAATAACGTCACCTTTGAGAACGGAAATATATCCATATCCAGCGAGCCGAAATATAGTTTTGAGGCGAAGGACATTATCGCCGCCGGAGAAGCGGGTTATCCGCTGATGCACAACCACATGCTTTCCATTTTACAGGACGCGATAGGCTGTGTCCGGTCGGATAAATGGCACTCCGGTTATCGCGAAGCTTTGAAAGTCGATATATGGGATTATCAGCTTATAACCGATATAAGCTGCGACGACGCCGGCACAGTCACGACTTCTGCGGGGACGTTCGAGAATTGTCTTCGTGTCACGCTCGATGTGAAGGGGTATAAAAGCGCATGGTCGTATCGCGGCGGGAAGATGGCGTATTACTTTGCGCCCGGCGTCGGCATCGTCCGCGCGGAGCACAATTACAAGGACGACACTCTGACATCTGTCTATGAGCTTACCGAATGCGGCGGTGCGGGCGACGGGTACATGCCCATAGCCGATGGGCTGTACCGCCGCTACGACGCGATCGGTCTGACGGAAGGCTGCAAGGGCTCGGTCGGGCTGACTTGCGCCGCCGACCCTGCGGGAAGAATTATACTTTTCGAAAGTCCGATAGGCGTGAAAGCGCTGCAATAAAGACAAAAAGAAAGCCGCGTCCGATACGGACGCGGCTTTTATCGCTGTCAAACGGCTTATTTATATTCGGGCATCCAGCCGCCGGCGTGGTGTTCTTCGTAGAGATCGTCGCAAAGCGATATGATATCGTCGATAGACAGCTCCGCGGCGGTATGGGGATCCATCATCGCGGCCTGATAGAGCGTCTCTTTCTTGCGGGTGCGCGCGGCTTCGATGGTCAGAAGCTGCACGTTGATGTTGGTGCGGTTCATGGCGGCGAGCTGCTCCGGCAGGTCGCCGACGACGGTGGGCTGTATGCCGGCGCGGTTGACAAGACACGCGACCTCGACGCAGGCGTTAGACGGCAGGTTCGTGATAAGTCCCTTGTTTATAACGTTGCCGCCGATTTTATACGGAACGTCGGTCGTGATCGCTTCCATGATATAAGAGGCGTACTCGCCGGTGCGCTTGTGCGAAACGTCGCCTGTGACATACTTCTCGCGATCGCGCTTCCAGCCTGCGATCTGATTGACGCAGCGGCGCGGATATTCGTCGATCGGGATGTTGTAGCGCTCGATCAGCTCCGGATACTTGGACTTGATGAAGAACGGGTTGTATTCGGCGTTGTGCTCGCTCGATTCGGTGCAGTAGTAGCCGAGGCGGCGGATGTACTCGTAGCGGACGAGGTCATAGCAGTCCTTTTTGCCGGATTCGAGAATCTCGCAGGCGCGGCGGCGGATCTCGGGGTAGAGGTCGGTTCCGTCGTTGTCGCGGACCTCAAGCAGCCATGCCATGTGGTTGATACCCGCGATCTTTTCGGTTATCGGCTCCGTGTACTTGATGCCGAGGGCGTTCAGCAGCGGGCGGGTGCAGGACTGCACGCTGTGGCAGAGGCCGACCGTCTTGATGGGGGTGTAGCGCTGCATATAGCCGGCTAGCATCGCCATCGGGTTGGTGTAGTTGAGGAACCATGCGTCGGGGCAGACCTCGGCCATATCGGCGGCGAAGTCTTCGAGCACGGGAATAGTGCGCAGCGCGCGGAAGATACCGCCGATGCCGAGCGTGTCGGCGATCGTCTGGCGGAGGTTGTACTTTTTCGGAATCTCAAAGTCGGTGACGGTGCACGGCTCATATAAACCGACCTGTATGGCGTTGACGACGAAGTCGGCTCCGCGAAGCGCTTCCTTGCGGTTCGGAATACCTAGATACTTGCTTACTTTCGCGCGGCCTTCATTGATATTTTTATTAAGAGAAGTAACCATGATGTACGATTCTTCGAGTCTTGTCTCGTCGATATCGTAGAGTGCAATGTCGGAATCGCGGAGCGCGGGAGTCAGCATGACGTCTCCGAGCACATTCTTGGCGAAGACGGTGCTGCCGGCACCCATAAATGTAATTTTCGGCATTTATGAATCTCCTTAAATATTTGTCGGCTTATTAACTTGTCGGCCGTCACATTATACCAGAGACGGCGGATGTTTGTCAACCTTTGCCGTACAGTTTCGCAAGTCCTCCGGTCGATGTCTCGCGATAACCGACGTTCAGATCGCGGCCGGTGCGGTACATCGTTTCGAGGATCAGGTCGAACGATATTTTACGCGTGAACGTGAGGAAGTTGGCGAGCGTGACGGCGTTGATCGCGCGCATCGCGGCGACGGCGTTGCGCTCGATGCAAGGTATCTGCACGAGCCCGCGTATTGGGTCGCACGTCAGCCCGAGGTGATGTTCGAGCGCGACCTCGGCGGCGTACTCGATCTGATCGATACCCATGCCGTAAAGCTCGGCCAGCGCCGCGGACGCCATCGAACACGCGACGCCGATCTCCGCCTGGCAGCCGCATTCGGCGCCGGATATGGACGCGTTCGACTTTGCGAGGTTGCCGATGACGCCGCCGACCGCGAGCGCGCGGAGAACGGCTTCGTCGGTATACCCTCTCGACTGCTGCGCATATTTGAGAGCCGCCGGCACGACGCCGCAGGCTCCGCATGTCGGCGCCGTCGCTATAATACCGCCTGCGGCGTTCTGTTCGCCCGCCGCGAAGGCATACGAGCAGACGACGCGGTTTTCGTATGTGGATTTGCTCTCGTCCATGTGGCGCGCGTTCATTAGGAAATGCGCCTTGCGTTCGACGCCGAGGCCGCCCGGGAGCGTCCCCGTCGCGGCGAGGCCGTCGGATATCTCGCGCTGCATCGTGTCCCAAACGGTGGCGAGGTAGTCCCATATGCCGTCGCCCTCGCGAAGCGCGACATAGTCGCTCAGGCGCATGCCGCGCTCGTTGCAGAACTCCGCGATCTCGCGGAACGAGTTTTCGGGGTAGATTTCCTCCTCGGGCGGCGTAGGTCTGCCTTCGATCTCGATCTCGCCGCCGCCGACGCTCATAACCCTCATGCGCGCGGTGTCGGCGCCGTCCTTGACCGCGTAGATGTCCATCGTATTCGCGTGCGGTAGCTCGTTTTCGTCGGCGTCGCAGAACACGACTTCGCACTTCTTAGGCGCGAATGCCTTTGTCACCGCGATGTCGGTGCGGTGTCCCCTGCCCGTTTTGGATAGCGAGCCGTACAGTACGACGCGGTATGAATCGGCGTCCGGATGCTCGGACAAAAAAATACCGCACGCGGCGGACGGACCCATCGTATGCGAACTGGACGGCCCGTAACCGATGCGGTAGAGTTTGCGAAGTGATTTCATTCAGATAAAGCCCCATATTGATTTTACATTATTTATTATAACGCGTTTTATTTATAAAATCAATAACGATTCTTTATGACCTTAAAATGCAAATTCTTATAATATTTTCGTTGTAGAACCGCCGCCGTTATGGTATCATAAAGCAAATTTGTTTTCGCAACCGGGTGACGGGAATGAGCTATATAATCGGGATAGATACGGGCGGCACTTATACAGATGCCGTCATATTCGACGCGGACAGCCGGGTTGTCCTCGCCGAGGGTAAGGCGCGGACGACGAAGGATGATCTGTCGCGCGGCATAAGCGCTGCGCTCGACCTGCTACCGCGCGACATTGTTAGCAAAGCGTCGCTCGCGGCGCTTTCGACGACGCTCGCGACAAACGCATGCGTCGAGGGGAGAGGCGGCCGCGCGAAGCTAATATTGATAGGCACAACTCCGGAGGTGCTCGACTGGATCGGCGCGGATGATGCATACGGGCTGAACAGGGACGACGTACTGTGCATCAACGCGCGCGGCAGCTTCGACGGCACAGTGCTCGCCGAAGTCGACTGGGATAACGTTCTCGCGGAGCATGCAGACTTTTTCGCGGGTGTGCAGGCGATTGCCGCGGCGGAGGTTTTCGCGCTGCGGAACGGCGGTGCCGTAGAACGCAGAGCCGAGGAAGCGCTCGCGCGGCTGGGCGTTCCGGTCGTGACCGCGTACTCGCTGTCGGACGGGCCGAACATCATGGAGCGCGGTGCGACAGCTCTCCTCAACGCGCGGCTGCTCTTCGTCGCGTCCGACTTCATCGCGGCGGTGCAGCGCTCGCTCGCGGAACGCGGCATCGATGTGCCGGTGATGATCGTGCGCAGCGACGGCGGGCTTATGAGCGCGGCAATGTCCGGCTCGCGTCCTGTCGAAACGATCATGAGCGGGCCCGCGGCGAGCGTGCTCGGCGGGCGTGAGCTCGCGGGCGGCGAAAACTGCCTGATCGTCGATATGGGCGGCACGACGACCGACGTTTCGGTCGTCGAAAACGGCATCCCCGCGTTCACGGACGGCATCGCGATCGGCAAATGGCGCACGCAGGTCAAGGGCGTGCGCATCGACACGTTCGGCCTCGGCGGCGACAGCCGTCTGACGACAGCCGACGGGCGGCTCGCCATATCCGAGAAGCGCGTTGAACCCATAAGCGCGGCGGCTGTGCGCTTCCCGCGGATCAAAGATACGCTGCGCTCGCTGCTCTGCCGCGACCGCTTCGGCACGCTACCGTATCACGAGGGATTTTTCCTTTTAAAAGATCCCGACGACCGCTCGCTTTACGATTACACGGAGCTGACGTTCATCGACGCACTCAAGCGCGAAGGCTGTATAATGATCGGCGGCGAAGGCGTCGAGCCGTGGAAGCTGCGCTGCGCGCGGCTCGAGGACGAAGGTGTAGTCATGCGCATCGGGCTTACGCCCACAGACATCATGCACGTGAAGGGAGACTTTGTGTCGGGCGACAGAGAGGCGGCCGTGCTCGCCGCCGAATACTTCTCGCGCCGGCTCGGTTATCCCGCCGGCGATGAAGGAATCGCCGCCTTCTGCGCCGACGTCTATGAGGAGGTTGAGCGCAAGCTTTACTGCGGTCTTATACGCGCGATGGCGGACAGGTTCTGCGACGGTGCGTCGGGCGAGAATATGATGCGCGCCGCCGACGAGAGCTTCAGGACGCGCAGCGACAGGGACCGGTTTTTCCGCACGCAGTTTACGACGAGGGCCACGCTTGTCGGCGTCGGTGCGCCGACGCATATCTTTCTGCCGGAGGTCGCGGCGGCGCTCGGCACAACCTGCGTAGTGCCAGACCATGCGGCAGTTGCGAATGCCGTCGGCGCGGCCGTTGCGGACGTCGCGGCGGAGGTGAAGGTGAGCGTCTCGCCCGTTTACACGGCTTTCGGCGTCGACGGCTACATAGTCCACTCGCCCGGCGGCGCGTTTATATGCGGCACGCTCGACGAGTCGATCGCAGCCGCAGATAAGGCTGCGCGCGAAGCCGCCGCCGCCGAAGCGAGGCGGCGCGGAGCTGCGGGCGAGCTTGATGTGTCGTCGGATGTAAAGAATTCGTCCGGCCGAGACAGGGACGGCGCGACGGTTGAACTCGGCGTGCTTATCACGGCGCGCGCCGCCGTAAAAAAGAGATAATTTTTAATAAAACGGATTCGTGCGTCGGAAACGGATCCGTTTTATTGTTAATATTGTGTTTATTATTTCTGTGAACATACTCATATAAAATTAATTTATTACAATATTCCGCATTTTAAAAAAGTGTGATATAATATGTAATAATTGCGATTTTTCATTGTGCGGGGAGGTTTTTGTTCTCTGAAACACGTATTAGAATGTCTGCGTCCCTATTTCGGCCGCATGATCTTCGGTTTTACCGTAAAATTCATCGGAACGATCATGGATCTGATGATACCGTATCTGCTCGCATACATGATCGACTCCATCGCTCCGACGGGCAACATCAAAGCTCTTATCTTTTTCGGATTCATCATGGTCGTGTGCTCCGGAATAGGGCTTGCCGGAAACGTCATCGCGAACAGAATGGCGGCGCTCGTAGCCAGAAACACGACGCAGAAGCTGCGCTCGCAGCTGTTCAGCCGCATAACGCGTCTGTCCGCGCGTCAGACCGACCGCTTCACCGTACCGTCGCTCGAAAGCCGCCTCACATCGGACACATATAACGTGCATCAGATGGTGGGCATGATACAGCGTCTCGGAGTCCGCGCGCCCATACTTCTGATCGGCGGCATAATCGTGACGCTGACGCTCGAACCCGTCCTGACGCTCGTGCTCATATCTGTGCTGCCGCTAATCGGGCTTGCCGTATGGTTTATTTCGGCGAAGGGCATTCCGCTTTATACAAAACTACAGAAAAGCGTCGACCGCATGGTCAGAGTCGTGCGCGAGAACGCGCAGGGCATCCGCGTCATCCGCGCGCTAACGACCGAGGGCAAGGAAACGGCGCGCTTTGAAAATGTAAACTCCGCCGTGTCGGCAGACGAAACGAAGGCCGCCGTAACGATGGCGGCGACCAACCCGCTCATGAACCTGTTTCTCAATCTGGGGCTTGTCGCGGTCATACTCGTAGGCGCGATACGCGTCAACTCCGGTGCTTCCGAACCCGGCAAGATAATCGCGTTCATGACCTACTTCACGATTATTCTGAACGCCATGCTCGCGATAACGCGCATGGCCGTCATGCTCTCGCGCGGCACTGCGTCGGCGGGACGCATCGCCGAAGTGCTCGACACGCCGACCGACGCGACGGAGTTTCCGGCTCCGGAGTACGCCGAAACGTGCGACACAGATGCGGTTATCGAGTTCGATCACGTGACCTTCTCGTACAACGGCACGAAAAACAACCTCGAGGATATAAACCTAAAAATCCCCCGCGGCGGCTCGCTCGGCGTAATCGGCGCGACCGGCTCCGGCAAGTCGACGCTCGTGCAGCTTCTGCTGCGGTTTTACGACGTCGACTCCGGCTCGATCAAAGTCAACGGGCGCGACGTCCGCAGCTACGACCCGAAGGAGCTGCGCTCGCTATTCGGGGTCGCGCTGCAGAACGACTTT
>DBRA01000028.1:20010-39841 GCA_002305445.1 Clostridiales bacterium UBA1380
AGCCGCCGAAGACGCGCAGGCCGCGCAGTTCATCGAAGCGTACGATGACAACTACGCTCATGAGCTCGACATAAAGGGACAGAACCTGTCCGGCGGGCAGCGCCAGAGAGTCCTTATCGCGCGCGCTCTCGCAGCCGATCCGTATATACTTATCCTCGACGACTCGTCGAGCGCGCTCGACTATAAGACGGATGCGAACCTGCGCCGCGCCATAACGGAGCGCGACGTCAAAGGCGCGCGCGTCATCGTTGCGCAGCGCGTTTCAAGCGTTATGTCGTGCTCGCTGATCATCGTGCTCGACGAAGGCCGGATTGTCGCAGCCGGCACGCACGACGAGCTTCTCGCCTCCTGCGATATCTACCGCGAAATCGCGCAGTCCCAGATGGGCGGCGCGATACTGGATTGACGACTGTGAAAGGAGGTGCGTGCGAATGAATATGGGACCTAAAATGGCTAAAAACGTCGGGCCCGCAAAGGGCGCTCCCGCGCCGGACGAGCATCCGTCGCCCAAAAAGCTGAAGATCCTTTTGCGGCTCGGCGTGTATATGATGCGCTACAAAGGCTGGCTCTTTGCGGCGTTTGTGCTGACGCTCGCCTCGAACCTGCTGTCGCTCGTCGGACCGAAGCTGTCCGGCTACGCGATTGACGCGATCGAGCTCGGAACGGGACGCGTGGATTTCAAGGCCGTACTGTTCTGGTGCGCGATGATGGCCGTGTTCTACGTCATATCGAGCGCGTTTTCATATGTGCTCGCCACTCTTATGATACACCTGTCGCAGAAGATAATCCGCTCGATGCGCTCCGACATCTTTACAAAGCTGATGAAGCTGCCTGTGTCGTACTTCGACAGGATGCAGGCCGGCGACATCATATCGCGCATCAGCTACGACGTCGACACGATCAACGCTTCCCTATCAAACGACGTCATACAGATAGCGACGTCGGCCATAACGGTCATCGGCTCGCTTATAATGATGCTGACAATCTACCCTCCGCTGTGCCTAATATTTGCCGTGACCATACCGATATCGCTTTACTTCACGCGCTATATGTCAATGCGCGTCCGGCCGCTGTTCCGACGCCGCAGCGCGAAGCTCGGCGAGCTGAACGGTTATGCGGAGGAGATGCTGTCGGGTCTTCGCGCGATCAAGGCATACGCCCGCGAGGACGCGATGTGCGCGCGTTTCAACGAGCGCAACGACGAAGCCGTCGAGGCTTATTACAATGCCGACTACTACGGCTCCATCGTCGGGCCGAGCGTCAACTTCATAAACAACCTGTCGATGTCGCTCATCTCCGCGTTCGGCGTCATACTGTTTCTGCGCGGCGCCGTATCGCTCGGCAACGTGTCGACCTTCATCCTCTACTCGCGCAAGTTCTCTGGGCCGATAAACGAGTTCGCCAACATCCTGTCGGAGCTTCAGTCGGCAGCGAGCGCTGCCGAGCGCGTATTCCGTTTGCTCGACGAGACGGAGGAACTGCCCGACGCGAAGAACGCACTCGCTCCGGCTTCGATCAGCGGAAGCGTCGGCGCCGACCATGTGCGCTTCGGTTATACGCCCGATAAAATGATAATCAAAGACATGTGCTTCGACGCGAAGCCGGGGCAGACGGTCGCGATAGTCGGCCCGACGGGCGCGGGCAAGACGACTGTTATAAACCTGCTCGAGCGCTTCTACGACGTCGACGCCGGCGAGATCGACATGGACGGCGTCGATATCCGCGGCATGAAGCGCGCGTCCGTACGGCGGGCGTATACGATGGTGCTTCAGGACACGTGGCTTTTCAGCGGAACGATCGCCGACAACATCGCATACGGCACAACAGGCGCGACCGACGAGCAGATCCGCGCCGCCGCGCGCGCAGCGCATATCGATTCGTTCATAGAGAGCCTGCCCGACGGGTACAATACGCTCCTGACCGACGACGGCATCAACATATCTAAGGGTCAGAAGCAGCTGCTCACGATCGCGCGCGCGATGATGGTCGACTCTCCCATGCTTATCCTCGACGAGGCGACGAGCAACGTCGACTCGCGCACGGAGATAAAGATACAGACGGCGCTGCGCGCGCTGATGCAGGGGCGGACATGTTTCGTCATAGCGCACCGGCTCTCGACCGTCCAGAACGCGGACGTGATACTCGTCATGCGCGACGGGCAGATAATAGAGCGCGGCACGCACGACGAGCTGCTCGCATCCGGCGGCTTTTACGCCTCCCTTTACAGCGCGCAATTTACATGACGGTTAATGTGGAAAACATCATAAAAATTAACAAAGCATATTGTGCGCGTACTTGATAAAAACGGTATTTTAGTGTATAATTATATCAAACTTGATTTAAAAAGGGAGAATAAAATGGCTATCGTAACGACCACAGAAATGTTCAAAAAAGCCTATGACGGCGGTTATGCCGTAGGCGCCTTCAACATCAACAACATGGAGATAATACAGGCTATCACCGAAGCTGCCGCCGAAGCGAAATCGCCCGTCATACTCCAGGTTTCCGCGGGTGCGCGCAAATATGCAAAGCACGCCTATCTCATGGCGCTCGTAAAAGCCGCCGCTGAGGATTCCGGCGTTGACTTCGCGCTCCACCTCGACCACGGCGCAGACTTCGAAATCTGCAAATCGTGCATCGACGGCGGTTTCACCTCCGTTATGATCGACGGAAGCCACTACTCCTTTGAAGAAAACATCGCCCTCACGAAGAAAGTCGTCGATTACGCGCACGCTCACGGCGTGGTCGTCGAAGGCGAGCTCGGCAAGCTTGCCGGCGTCGAGGACGACGTTAAAGTCGCCGAAGGCGACGAGCTGTTCACCGACCCGTCCGAGGTCGAGGAGTTCGTAACCAAAACCGGCGTCGACTCGCTCGCGATCGCAATCGGCACGAGCCACGGCGCATATAAGTTCAAGCCCGGCGTTAAGCCGCACCTCCGCTTCGACATCCTCGAAGACATCATGCGCCGCATCCCCGGCTTCCCGATCGTTCTGCACGGCGCTTCCAGCGTTGTTCCCGAGTATGTCACGGAGATCAACGCCTGCGGCGGCAAGCTCGACGACGCTCAGGGCATTCCCGAGGAGCTGCTCCGCAAGGCCGCTTCCCTCGCCGTCTGCAAGATCAACATCGACTCCGATATCCGCCTCGCGATGACCGCCGGCGTCCGCCGCGTTCTCTCCGGGGATCCCACCGTCTTCGACCCGCGCACCTACCTCAAGGAGGGCCGCGACGAGGTCAAGAAGATGGTACTCCACAAGATCAACAACGTATTAGGCTCTAACGGCAAAGCTTAAACAACACGCGCCAGTTAATCCGTAATATTTGAGGAGATCGCAAAAGGGAGCGGCGTTAACGCCGCTCCCTTTTATATTATTATGAAGTATACGACAGAATTCGAGATCAGCTCGCATGACACAGACCCGACGGGCGAGGTGCGCCCGTCGGTCGTGCTGCGGTATATGCAGGAGACGGCGAACCACAGCATGCGCGACGAGGGGCCGTCGTATAACGACCTGATCAAGCTGGGTTATTCCTTCGTCCTGTCGCGCATCCGGGTTTGCATATACAAGCCGCTGCATCAGTACGATAAAATCGTCGCGCAGTCGTGGGCGTCGTCAGATTCGCGCGGGGTCAGCCACAACCGCTGCTACCGTTTAATGCTTGATGGCGAGATCGCAGCCGAAGCGGCGAGCGTCTGGGCGCTCGTCGACATAAACGGCGGCGGCAGACGTCTTATGCGCATAAGCGAGACAAACTTCAATTATTCGACGGACGAGCCGATCGCGCTCGCGCGCTCCGAGAGGTTCCGCATTCCGTCGGACGCGCCGCTTGTCGAAGTCGGCGCCCACACCGTGAGCTACGGCGAGGTCGACATAAACCGTCACCTAAACAATACGAATTATCCGGATATGTTCGCGTCATACATACCCGGCATCGGCGAAACGGTGCGCGTCAGCACCTTCGCGCTCAACTTTTTATCGGAAGCGCCGTGGCGGGAATGCATAACGATCTGCAAAGCGCAGCCCGCGGACATAAAAGACACATGCTATTTCCGCAGCGTCCGCGAGGACGGAACCGTCAACGCGGAGGCGGAATTTGTAACGGAATCGATAACGCTATGAATTCACGCTTCCCTTTTCCTGCAACTGCGTCCATCAGGTGCCGATAATACATCGACTCGATGTAACTTAAAATGAAATATTTCGTGTGATATCTTGCAACTGAAAATATATTGTGTTATAATTGACAGCGGAATTTTTAGAGCCGCCGTTTTAACGGATTAACTTAATAAAAGATTCGCGCCGCGGCGGGATTCAGAAGTAGTAGGGAGTACGAAACAATGTCAGAATTCGAAATCAAGAACGAGTATCTCGCTGGTGTGTACAAGTCAGTCTGCGAGCGCAACCCGAACGAGCCTGAGTTCTTACAGGCCGTCGGCGAGGTGCTCGAAACGCTCGTGCCCGTTGTGGAGCGCCGCCCCGACCTCGTCGCAGCCGGCGTCATCGACCGCATGGTCGAGCCGGAGCGCATGATCACCTTCCGTGTTTCGTGGGTCGACGACTCCGGTAAAGTCCGCGTCAACCGCGGATACCGCGTGCAGTTCAACTCCGCGATCGGCCCGTACAAGGGCGGTCTGCGTCTGCACCCGAGCGTCAACGCCTCCGTCATCAAGTTCCTCGGCTTCGAGCAGGTCTTCAAGAACTCGCTCACAACGCTCCCCATGGGCGGCGGCAAGGGCGGTTCCGACTTCGATCCGAAGGGCAAATCCGATAACGAAATCATGCGCTTCTGCCAGTCGTTCATGACAGAGCTGTCCAAGCACATCGGCGCCGACACGGACGTTCCCGCCGGCGATATCGGCGTCGGAGCGCGCGAAATCGGCTTCATGTTCGGTCAGTACAAGCGTCTGCGCAACGAGTTCACCGGCGTTCTCACCGGCAAGGGCCTCACCTACGGCGGCTCTCTCGCCCGCACCGAAGCGACCGGCTACGGCCTCTGCTATTTCACGGACGAGATGCTCAAGGCAAACGGCAAGTCCTTCAAAGGCGCGAATGTCGTCATCTCCGGTTCCGGCAACGTCGCGATCTACGCGAACGAAAAAGCCACCCAGCTCGGCGCGAAGGTCATCGCCATGTCCGACAGCTCCGGCTACATCGTCGACGAAAACGGAATCGATCTCGCCGTTATGAAGCAGATCAAGGAAGTCGAACGCGCGCGCATCTCCGAATATGCAAAGCGTGTTCAGGGCGCGAAATACTACGAAGACTGCAGGAAAATATGGACCGTCAAGTGCGACATCGCGCTTCCCTGCGCAACACAGAACGAACTTGACCTCGAGGGCGCCGAGGCGCTGATCGCGAACGGCTGCTACGCCGTCGCCGAAGGCGCGAACATGCCGTCCACTCCCGAAGCCGTCGCCGCATTCCAGAAGGCAGGCGTCCTGTTCGCTCCCGCGAAGGCGTCCAACGCCGGCGGCGTCGCGACATCCGGCCTTGAGATGACCCAGAACAGCATGCGCATGAGCTGGAGCTTCGAGGAAGTCGACGAAAAGCTGCACGGCATCATGCGTTCCATCTACGCCGCCGCCTCCGCCGCGGCGAAGGAATACGACTGCAAGACTTCCACCGGCGCACTCAACCTTGTCGCCGGCGCGAACATCGCCGGCTTCCTCAAGGTCGCCGAAGCGATGAAGTGGCAGGGCGTCGCGTATTAATTACGCATCCGACGTCAATAGTACATAAAGCAAAAAAGGTAGAACCGCAGCGGTTCTGCCTTTTTATTTATGTTAAAACACGGATTCGACGACTTTTTTACAGCACGCCGGCGAATAGCGCCACACATCGAGGCGCGGCGTTTCGAGCCTGTTTATAAAATACCTAAGTGGCGGCGGCGAGCCGGGTGCGCATCCGTCGACAAACGCGAGCTTTATCTTCATGCGCTCGGGTATAATGCTTTTGATGTAGACCGCGCAGCGCGCGCCGACCGTCAGCGCGCTGTTAGACGGGTCGGGCTCGGCGAGCCCCGCGAGGTTGGGCGCAAGCTCTATGAACACGCCGTAGTCCTCCACCCCGCGGACGATTCCCGTCACAGTCTGTCCGGGGCGGAAGCAGGCCGCGTTTTCGCTCCATGTGCCAAGCAGCTCGCGCAGGCTGACGGTAATCCTACCCGTTTCGGGGTCGCGCGATCGGACGACGACGTTTATTTCGTCGCGCGGCTTGAGCCGCTCCGACGGGTGCGGTATGCGCGAGATCGATATGGCGTCGACGGGCAGAAGCGAGATTATGCCGCAGCCGATGTCGACGAAAGCGCCGAACTGCTCGAGATGCGTCACGCGCGCCGGTATTATATCGCCCGGCGTCAGATGTGATATGTAATCGCGCAGGCAGCGCCGCTGCGCTTCGGCGCGCGACAGGCGCACCTCTGTATTTCCGTCGCGCTCGACGACGCTTGTGACGGTGAAGCAGACCGGTTTGCCCACGCGCGTGACGACCGCGATGTCGCGCACCGGTTCTCCGAACGCGCTTATGACAGCCTCCGCGCGCGGTATGACGCAGTCCGTGCCGGCGAGCGCCAGGTGCAGGTTTGCGCCGCAATCGCAATAGGCGACGACGCCTTCGAGTATGACGCCCTCTCCGACGGCGCGCTTCAATCCCGCGATGCTGCCTGTGTACGAGTCGTTTTCTTCGGTGCCGTAAAGTGCACCTTCCGGCAAATATAAGTTGTCCATCTCTTTCACCCTCCCTTTTAGCTGTTCAATCGTATTCGGGAAGGCGCATTTATATTCCGCGCGCGGGACAAATTATCAACCGTGTTTTACTGTCGATGCGAAAGCTGTTGGAACATTTACAGTAAGCTGCGCGTCAACTATATATATAATAAACTAAGGATGCGTATATGAAACGTTTAGTTGTTGCGTTTATCGCGTCGCTCGTGATGATGAGCGGCTGTGTTTACGGGAACGCGGGAGACTTTTTATACACGCCGGAAAGCATCGAAACCTCGTTTGTAAATCAGTACGGCGAAGGGCTCGCATATGTGCGCTTTCGCGACTCGGAAGCAGCTTCGATGCTAAGCAGCTTCGCCGGGAAGACATCGGGTGCGCTCGAAGGGGACGGCGACGCCGTCTTTTCGCCGATCGGGTTGTGGCTTGCGCTCGCCTGCACATGCGAAGCGGCTTCGGGCGACGCGCTGACGGAGCTTTGCACAGCTCTGGGCGCTGACGATGCGGAAAGCGTCCGTTCCGCGGCTGACGATGTGTCGGCGCTGATATTCGAAAACAACATCGGGCGTCTGCGGCTCGCGACTTCGGCGTGGGTGTCGGACGACTGGGCGGTCGCCGATGCGCCGCTCGCAGCGATGTCGGAGCATTACCGCACGTCGGTCTACTGCGGCGACATGGATTCGCCGTCTGCGAAATCGGCGCTGAAGGGCTGGCTTGCCGACAATGCCGGCGGACTTGACGCAAAGTTCGATCCGGAGGCCATGATCACGCTCTTCTCCGCGCTCGTTTTCACGGATCAGTGGCAGACGCAGTTCGACGCGTCGGCAACGAAACGCGGCGTATTTCATCGCGCCGACGGAACTGCATCGCCTGTCGACTTCATTAACATGACCTTTTCTTCACATTCCTATACCGTCGGCGACGGATGGGCGACGAGCTCGCTGCCGCTGAAAAACGGCTGCTCCATGTGGTTTTTCCTGCCGGACGAGGACGTCGGACTTGACGCGCTGCTTTTACCGGATACTTACGCGGGGCTGCTCGATGTCGCGAGAAAACCGTTTGATGCTGATACACGCAGCGGCGAGGTCGTCTTCTCGATACCGAAGTTCGCGTATGAATCGCCGCTCGATATAGACGCTCTCGTGCGCTCACTCGGCGTTACCGCTATATATGACGGCACGCGCGACCCGCTCTCTCCGCTCGGCGTGCCGGGAGCATATCTGTCGTCGATAAAGCAATCGTCGAAGATAGCAGTTGACGAAAACGGCGTTTCGGTTTCGTCTTATACGCAGATAATCTTCTACGGTGCTGCGATGCCGGACGGACGGTTGGAGCTGATGCTCAACAGGCCGTTCTTATGGCTGCTCTGCACCGGAGACGGCGTGCCGCTCTTCGTCGGAGCAGTGCGCAACGCGGGCACGGCGGGATGAAAAAAGCAGAGCCGTTTTGCCGGCTCTGCTTTTAATATTATCCATATAAATTTGATGCAGAAGTTTTCAGCGCGCGGTTCTGTTATATCTTCCCGTTATGAGTCTGGCAAACGCGATGACGATGCAAGCGCCGCCGACCGAGATGAGTATGCCGCCGAGCGAGACCGTGCTTGCCGATATGCCGAGAAGTCCCGCTATAAAGCGTCCGACCGCCGATCCGATTATGCCGATGATGATATTGCGCAGGATCGAGCCTCTGCTTCTCATAATCGCGCCGGCTATCCAGCCGATAAGCGCGCCGACCGCTATGCTGATTATTATATTCCAAAGCATTTCGCTATACCTCTATTGTTTTTATGCGGTATTATTATACGCTTTCTTTTTTATAGTCATTCTATACAAAATATTACAAATCACTTAATTATGACAAGATAACGTTAGTCGCAAAAACGCGCTGCCGTCTGCGTTTATGAAAAAACGGGGAGGTACGCTCCCCGTTTTTATTTTTAATTTTACGCGGTCTTATTATACGCGCACGCACGCTTCCTTGACAAACGCCTTGACGGCTGCGATACCGGACGCCTTGCGCACATCGTCTCCGTTTACCGCAACAAGCGTCGGCGCCTGCATGATGCCGTACCTGATCGCGAGGTCGCGCTTTTCGCCGGCGTCGACGACCTCGTAACCGATACCGGCTTCGTCGAGCGCTGCCTTCGCGGCGCGGCAGTTCGGGCAGGTTTTCGTCGTGAACAGGAGCAGCTTAGTGTCACCTGTCATAACGGTCTGCGCCGCATCGTCATGCTTCGCGGTTTCGGAAGCGGCTGCGCGCTCCTTGCCGGGCTGGAGCTTCGATGAGCCGATATCGTACAGCTTGCGGTCGTGGAACTCGTGCGCCTTGCCATCGTTCCAGTTCTGAACGGGACGGTAATAGCCGGTTATGCGGCTGTATACCTCTGTCGATTCGCCGCAGTCCGGGCAGGCGTACACCTCGCCCGAGATGTAGCCGTGGTTCCTGCAAACGGAGTAGGTCGGAGACAGCGTGTAGTACGGCAGGCGGTAATTCTCCGCGATCTTTTTGACAAGATCCGCCGCGGCATTCCAGTCGGGCAGCTTCTCGCCGAGGAACGCGTGGAACACGGTGCCGGACGTGTAGAGCGTCTGCAGTTCGTCCTGTATGTCGAGCGCTTCGAATATATCCTCGGTGTACCCGACCGGCAGGTGCGAGCTGTTCGTGTAGTACGGCGCTCCGCCGTCCTTCGCGGCTGTGATTATGTCGGGCCAGCGCTCGACGTCGTGCTTGGCAAGGCGGTAGGTCGTGGACTCCGCGGGCGTAGCTTCGAGGTTGTACAGATCACCGTACTGCTCCTGATAGATCACGAGGCGGTCGCGCATATGGTTCAGCACGTCCTTCGTGAATTCCTGCGCTTTTTCGTCGACGAGATTTTTGCGTATCCACTTCGCGTTCTCGCAGGCCTCGTTCATGCCGACGAGCCCGATCGTCGAGAAATGGTTGTCGAAGCTGCCGAGGTAGCGGCGCGTATACGGGTACAGACCTTCGTTCAGCAGGCGCGTTATTATGTCGCGCTTAATCTTGAGCGAGCGCGCGGCGACGTCCATCATCTTGTCGAGGCGGCGGTAGAAATCGCGCTCGTCCTCGGCGAGGTACGCGATGCGCGGCATGTTTATCGTTACGACGCCGACGGAACCAGTGCTCTCGCCGGAGCCGAAGAAGCCGCCGGACTTTTTTCGCAGCTCGCGCAGGTCGAGGCGGAGGCGGCAGCACATCGAACGGACGTCCGACGGCTCCATGTCGGAGTTGATGTAGTTCGAGAAGTACGGCGTGCCGTATTTCGCGGTCATCTCAAAGAGCAGCTTGTTGTTCTGCGTCTCCGACCAGTCGAAGTCGCGCGTGATCGAGTAGGTCGGTATCGGGTACTGGAATCCGCGTCCGTTCGCGTCGCCCTCGATCATTGTCTCGATGAACGCACGGTTGATCATATCCATTTCGGGCTTGCAGTCGCCGTAGGTGAAGTCCATCTCCTTGCCGCCGACGATCGCCTTCTGGTCGCGCAGGTCGGCCGGAACGGTCCAGTCGAGCGTTATGTTCGAGAACGGCGCTTGCGTGCCCCAGCGGCTCGGCGTGTTGACGCCGTATACGAACGACTGGATGCAGTTCTTGATTTCCCAGTAGGTGAGGTTGTCTGCCTTCGCGAACGGCGCAAGGTACGTGTCGAACGACGAGAACGCCTGCGCGCCCGCCCACTCGTTCTGCATTATGCCGAGGAAGTTGACCATCTGGTTGCACAGTGAAACGAGGTGGCGCGCCGGAGCTGAGGTGATCTTGCCTGGTATGCCGCCGAGACCCTCCTGTATGAGCTGACGCAGCGACCATCCGGCGCAGTACCCGGTCAGCATCGACAGGTCGTGGATGTGCATATCGGCGTTGCGGTGGGCGTTCGCGATTTCGTCGTCGTATATCTCGGAGAGCCAGTAGTTCGCCGTTATCGCTCCGGAATTCGATAGAATCAGTCCGCCGACGCTGTATGTGACGGTGGAGTTCTCCTTGACGCGCCAGTCCGTATTTTTAACGTAGCTGTCGACAAGCTCCTTGTAGTCGAGGATCGTCGACTTCATGTTGCGTATCTTCTCGCGCTGCTTGCGGTAGAGGATGTACGACTTGGCGACGTCCGCGTAGCCTGCCTGTATCAGCACAATCTCGGCCGAGTCCTGTATCTCCTCGACGCTGATGACGCCGTCGTGCACCTTGGGCGCGAAGTCGGCCGTTACTTTCAGCGCGAGCAGGTCGATAACGTCGTCGCAGTACTCTTTGCCGACAGAATCAAATGCTTTGATCAAAGCCGTTCTTATCTTCGATATGTCGAATTCGGCGATCTTACCGTCCCTCTTCTTTACCTGATACATCTCATTTACCGGCGAACAGCTGACTGCGCCGTACCTTCTTTCTTATGTTTTTTCCTTTCGGCGCGAAACCGCGGTATATTTATATAACCGCGCCGAAGAGGAATTTTCTTCATGCTCGATTATTATAACCCATACCGGCGTCTTTGTCAATACGAATAATCAATATATTGTATTTTATTATTCTTTTGCCCACAACATATGCCGCGGTCACAACCCGCGTATTGCGACTTCGCCGAAATATGGGCGGGCGGCGTCGGCGAACGAGCGCATCGCGCTCTCGGTATATCCGCCGCCCGCCTCGCCTACGAGGTCGCCGCTGTCGCGGAAGCACTGCAGAAAATACCTCGGCGCGCCGCGGAACCAGCGCCCGATTTCTTCGATATCCTCGAGCGTGTGCATGGGGTATACGACGGTTGTGCGCAGCTCGTACAGTATGCCCGACGCGCGCAGGATGCGCTCGCTGTCCTCGACAAGCGAAACGTCGATTCCGGCGCAGCCGGCCGTCTGCGCGTATTTCGCGCGCGAGTTCTTTATATCGAGCGCGACATAATCCAAAAGTCCCGCGGAGAGCAGCTCGGACATCTTATGGGGATATGTGCCGTTCGTGTCGAGCTTGACTTTATAACCGAGCTCGCGTACGCGCTTTATGAAATCGGCGACGCCGTCCGACATAAGCGGTTCGCCGCCTGTGATGCACACGCCGTCAAGCATTTTTTGCCGTTTGGTGAGGTAATTGAGAACATCGTCCTCGCCCGCAGCGTCGCCGAAGCGCTCCGGCAGCACAAGCGAAGCGTTGTGACAGAACGGGCAGCGCAGATTGCAACCGCGAAGAAACACGGTTGCGCACATCCTGCCAGGATAATCTACCATGGATAGCTTCTGCAAGCCGCCGATTACCATATATTGTAGCTCCATTATATCGCTGAGTTAATATTATACCTTTATCCGCTGATATTATCAATATACAAAACGAACAATCTTGCGCGCAAATCTTTGTTATATGTAAAAGTGTGTAAAAAAAAGAACGGCTCATAAGCCGTTCTTTTTTTAGTAAAATTTATCCTCTCGCGACCGTTTCGACCGCGATATCGACCGGAAACGGTCTGATTATATCGTCTTGGACCGGCTCGTCGGCGGAGCAGTAGACGACATAGTTATACGCGATGCTCGCGGCGTCTGATATGGTGAGGGTCTGCTCGCCGCCGAGATTCATGCCGAAGTCCTCGAGAAGGCCGATCGCCTGAGCGATGGCGTAGTAGCCCTTCATGTCGTTTCCAACTTCACCGTATGTTTCGGTGTCGAACACGAATATGTCGGAGATCTTCGCGATCTTGCCGTAGCCGAGCGCGTCGACAAATATCTTTACGGAGGCGGCGCGGGTGAGGGTGTCCGTCTTCTCCATGCCGGCGAAGGAGTAGCCGTAGCAGTTGACGCCGTTCAGTATGCGTTCGAACTGCTCAACCGTGACGGCGGCGTTCTCGTCGAAGCCGGCCGGAACGTCGATGAGGTTCATGTTGTAGAGGGCCGCGAGCTTTTCCTCGTTGGCGCTGCCCGCAAGGCGTTTTTCGGCGGCGGACTCGTAATACTCGGGCGCGTCGTACTCGTATTCGTCAACGCCCCATCTGTAGTACAGCTTGCCGTCAAACGCGTCTACGCGAACACTGCTGTTTTTGACGCCGTAAACGAGCGCAAGCTGCTTCTCGGCGTTGTAGTTGCCGGTTCCCGAAACTACGAAATTGCCGTCCTTTATCTCCATGTAGGGCAGATAATGCTTTTCGAGCGGGATGACGTTGAAATATGCGTCGACGGCTTCGCCGGCGGAGATGATTCCGTCGGGCGCGGGGAACTCAGCGTCGGCGGAGTACTGAACGCTGAGGCTTGTGATAAGCCCGGTCTCGCGGTCGATCTGCGCGTAGATACTGTCGCCGTCGAAGCGTATGTCGTTGACATATCGGACGTAATTTATATAACCGGACTGCTTAACATCCTCGCTCCACTCCTCAGTGTCTCTGACGAACTCGCCGAAGAACGGGAACATAGAGCCGAGCGTCTTCGCGACGGAAACCTTAGCGTCGTCAAAGCCGATGTAGTTTTTCGCGGTGTCCGCTTTGACTTCGTAGTAGTAGTCGCCTTCGTAGTAGCTGTAGTACTTGAATTCGCCGGTCATCGCGTCAACGGTGGCGTAAGCGTTGATGTCCTCATTGTCGCTCTGGAAGTTGTATGTGACGGCAAGGTAATACTTCTGCGCGGTCGTGTAATGCGACTCGGTCATGTACAGACGGCTGTAGCTGACCGTCAGACGGTCGTCGAACGCGAGCGCTTTGTTCGCCTTGATAAGCTCGGTGACGTCGGCGGGCTTCAGATATTTCGCGTTGTCGTCGACTGCATTCTGCTCCGCGTCGGATAAACCGTAAGCGGATTTTGCGGTTGCGGCAGCGGTGTCCTCAGCCACGAGCGACTCGTTGCGGCCGACGTAATAATAGCCTCCGCCGCTCGCATACTTGTACTCGATGCCGTACTTCCCGCCGTCGGCGGCGTTGATGACGGAACCGGTGTCGGTGGGTGCGTAGGAGAGAACAATCTTTGCCTTCTTGAGGTCCGAATCGTAAACGGAGGTATAGGTCAGCTCAAAGGGCAGTTTTTCCTTTATCGCGTTCAAAATAGCGGCTTCGCCGATCGATTTGCGCGGCGTGGTATCCGATACGAGCGTCGAGGGGTTCGCGTAGAAGTACGATACGGTGCCGTCCGATTCGATTGTGACGCCGAAGCTGTCGTCGGCTATCTGCGTGTTGTTCCTGACGCGGATTCCGTTCACCTGATAACTGCCGTTCGAGGAGTTATAGCTGACGGTGAGGTGCTTCTGCGACAGGTCGCTGTAATACTGCGGCGCGGCCTTCTTCAAGAACGCGAACGCCGCATCGACCGCCTGAGCCTTCGTCAACGACGGCAGGCGCGGGGTATTGTAATATTTGCTGTTTCCGTAAACGCTGTAGTTTGTTATATAGCCGTTCGAGTCGATCGTGATGTTCTGCTGAGGCAGCACGCCGTCTTTATCCGACCAGTACAGGTCGAAAGTGATGAGCCCGTCGTCGCCCTTGTTGGCGTAATAGTCGAAGCTTTCGTAGTCGTCGGTGTCGCCGGCGATTGCATCCTTCGCCGCAAGAATCGCAGCTTCGAGCTGGGCGTCGGTGATATCGCCGTCGGTTGACTCGGCGATGACTTCAGAGGCAGTCGGCGCGATGAATTTTGCGTCGGAGACCGCGAATGTTGTCGTCGGGAGGGTCAGCGCGAGCGCAAGCGCCGCGGCGGACAGTTGCTTAAGCATTAAAAGAAACCTTCCTTTTCTGTAATTTTGCTTTCGCATATGATTGACGCCGCCGCTGAGAAAAAGTTCCCGCGCGGCGGCGTCAGAAGAAATATTTATTTATCGGCGTCATCGCGGCGGCGGATGGTTTTATATTAAATAAGGTAGTTTCTTTCAGCTGTTGTTTGAGTTGCTGTTTATCGCTGTGCCGTGCGATGCCGGGTTCATCAGTCCGTTTTTTCGGAGCCGTACCGCTGCGAGAAGTAGTCGCGGTCGACCGTTATCACAACGTTATACGACGGGTCCGTCTTGCGTACGCGCGCCGAGAGCAGCTCGCACAGCTCCTCGTCGCCGAGGATGAATCCGGCTGATACGGATACGTCGAAGATGAGGTTCGTGTGCGTCACGCCGAATACGACGCGGAAATCGTGCATCGACAGCGGCTCGCCGTATTCGCCGGCGACGTCGGCGACGGCGTCCGCAGCCAATAACTTGAGCTTGTTGACGCGCGGGTCGGAGGTGTGCACTGGGTCGAGGTGGACGACAAGCTTTATGTTCATGTCGCGCGCGAAATCGGCTTCTATATTGTCTATTATATCGTGGCTTTCGGTGATGTCGCGCTGCGCGTCCACCTCGACGTGGACGGTCGCGAAGACGCGTTCGGCGCCGTATGAGTGGACGACAAGGTCGTGCAGCCCGTAAACACCGTCGTACGAGCGAATCTTTTCGACTATTTTGCGCACAAGAGCCGTGTCCGGCGCGACGCCGAGGAGCGTGTTCGACGCGTCGACGATCAGACGCAGCCCGACTATTATGATATATATCGCTATAAGCGAAGCGAGCACAGCATCCGTCTTCGGACCGGTTACGGGTGTGAGCAGCATTCCCGCGACGACCGCGGCGGTCGTGAAGACGTCGGATATGCTGTCGACGGCGGCGGCTTTGAGCGCCGTCGAGCCGATGTGCCGTCCTATTCGGCGGTAAAACAGCGCGAGGAACAGCTTGACGAGAATTGTCACGGCGATGATGGCGACCGTCAACGCGTCATATTCTTCCGCGCCCTCCCCTTTAAACAGCCGGCCCGCAGACTGCGTCAGCATCTGCACGCCGAGCACGGTTACGATGACCGAAATGAAAAGCGCCGACAGATACTCCATCCTCGCGTGTCCGAACGGGTGCTCGCGGTCGGCGGGACGGCCGGTTATCGTGTATCCGACGAAGGTCAGGACGGAGCTGCCCGCGTCGGACAGGTTGTTGAGCGAATCGGCGATGACCGATATGCTGCCCGCGATAAAACCGAACGCGAGTTTTACGGCGAACAGCAGCAGGTTGACGGCGATGCCGACGACGCCCGCGAAGCGTCCGCAGCGGATTCTCACCACGGGGTTGGCCGCATCATCGTAATTTTTTATGATTTTTTCGAGCATCGCTATTCCTTCTGTTGTTTCACGCAAATAAGCTGGCCGGCGTACGGCAGGCCCATGACATGATCGCAGAACGTGTGCCATTCCGGCAGCTTGTGCTCGCGCCGCGCGTAGTATATGTTAATGAGGTTTTCGTAATTGAGCGTGACCGTGCGCATCTGGTTGTAGCTCGATGGAAGCGTCTGTATCAGGTCGTACCAGAGCGCTTTGTCCTTCGTTTCGACGTAGGCAAGCCGCGTCTTTTCAAGGAAGGCGATGACGCTGTCGAGCATCGCGAGCGCGTCTCCGCTCATCAGGTCGTGCGAAAAGTCGCCGCGCTCGAACGGCTTCGCATGAATTTTATGCATGGTCGAGGTCGAGTTAGCGACAGTCCCAACCTTGTATGTGTCGAACTCCTTCCACCAGTAGAGCGGCGCGGTTATGTCCATCGACACGAATATCTGCCGCAGAAACTTCCTGTGGTCGCTGCCGGAGCGCGCGAGCTTACGCGCAAGCGTAAGGTCGGATTCCCCCAGTACGAACGTGCCGTTCTCAGTATAACTGTCGGAGCGGTCCCAGCTCGCGAGCGGATTTCGCATCCCTCTTATCGCGTTTTCAAAATTCATTACGGCGATTCTCTCCGCTTTCAGCATGTTCCGGTACCCCTTCAATAAAAATACGGAGCTGATCTTTTGAAAAGATCGGCTCCGTATTATTATAGCATTGATTTACCGCTGTGTAAACAAGGTTAGCTTATGCTTCGCGCGGTTAGCATACGCTTTTTTACAGCTTGATCTCCACTTCGTGGCCGCTGCGGCTAGAACGGATGATGCCGTCGATGATGGCGGAGTTGTAAATGATCTGGCTCGTCGGGATGGGCGCAGGACCGTTATTCAGAACGGCATCGACAAACGAGCGGACCTTCTGATAGAACAGGTTCGTCTTCTCCTGGCCGTCGATCGGAACGGGCGTGGCGGTGGGTCTGCCGAATATGTCGTGGTACAGCGTGACAGAGCCGATGGGGCCGTCCCATGCACCGCCCCACAGCTCGTAATGAGGCTGTCTGACCTTAAGACCCGCGTCGGTGCCGAGGAACAGGAAGTCGCCGGTCGTGTCCATATGCATAGCCCACGACATGCGGAAGTCGAGCGTTATGCCGCCCTCGAGGCGGATGAGCGCCGCGGAGAAGTCGTCGACGGAGAAGCGCTCGCTGTCGCCGTAATACTTGGGGTTCTTACCGAAGTAGTCGTACGCGACGGCGCTGACGGTCAGCGGTTTCGGATAACCGATGGTGTTGAGCGCGAAGTCGAGGGCGTAGCAGCCGATATCTGCGAGCGCGCCGACGCCGGCTTTGTCCTTGTCGATGAACGTGCCGCCGGGGATGCCACGGCGGCGGCCGCCGCCGGTCTGGACATAATACACCTTGCCGAGTGCGCCGGACTGGACGATGTCCTTGACCTTGCGGGAGTTGGCGTCATAACGCGGCTGGAAGCCGACCGTCACGAACCTGCCGGTCTTCTGCTCCGCTTCGCGTATCGCGAGCGCCTCCTCGACGGACAGGCACATAGGCTTCTCGAGCAGCACGCTGCAGCCGGCTTCGAGCGCCTTGATGGTCGGGACCGCGTGCTGCGTGTTGTATGTGCACACGGAGACGGCGTCGAGTTCGCAGGCGGAAAGCATCGCATCGGCGCTCTCGAAGTCCTTGGCTTCCGGGAAGCCGTTGCGGTCGAGATAAGCTCTCGCCTTGCCGGGGATGATGTCGGCGCCGGCGACGATCTCGACTTCGGGTATCTGCTTATAGGCGTTGATGTGCGCGCCGGCGATTCCGCCGGTGCCGATGATACCGATTCTCAACTTTTTATCCATAATAAACCTGCCTTGATAATTCGCGGAAAATCCGCGATACTCTTCGTATGTTATAGCACACGCGAAGCCGTCTGTCAACGGAGACGCGCAAAGATGACAAAATATTCATGCGAAATAACTGTTTCATATATAATGCGCATATCCGGCAAATCCGTCTTCGAAGATCTGCCGTTCGAAACAACTGTGGCAACAGCTGAAAGACTGTAAATCCATATGTTGAATCAGTTGCATTGATGTAACCGATATTTTTGATTTCGTATGATATTTTTCCTGTTTATCAGTATTTTTAAAGCTATTTCGGTTGACAAAAAATCACCTTCGCTTTATAATATATCTAATATTATAAAACGTTTAAGGAGATTATTTATCATGCTCAAAGGCATTCCTTCCATCATTTCGCCCGATATGCTCAAGGTTCTCTGCGAGATGGGTCACGGCGACGAGCTCGTCATCGGCGACGGCAACTTCCCCGGTGCCACCTGCGCAAAAAACAGCATCCTGCTTCGCGCCGACGGTCACGGTGTTCCGGAGCTGCTTGAAGCCATACTGAAAATATTCCCGCTCGACACATACGCGAACCCTGTCGCTCTGATGGCGAAGATGGACTGCGACGCCTACCTTCCGACGCCCATCTGGGACGAATACAAGCGCATAATCAAACCGTATACCGATAAGGAGCCCGAGATGGTCGAGCGCTTCGAGTTCTACGAACGCGCGAAAAAGACTTACGCCGTCATAATGACCGGCGAAAGCGCGCTCTACGCGAACGTCATACTAAAAAAAGGCGTGGTAAAATAATAAACAGCACGCGGAACAAGCGTCCGGAGGTCGTCCGGGCGCTTTTTTATATTGACTTGACGGCAGTATTTGATATAATCTGCGCGGCGTGATATAATATAACAAGTTCAGTTGAAGCCGACATACCGGAGGATTATAATGGACGACGCAGCGCAGAGAATAAACGAGCTGAGAGCGCTGATAAAGCACCACGCCGACCTTTACTACACCAAAGACGCGCCGGAGATATCCGACGCCGAATACGACGCGATGTTCGCCGAGCTGCAAAGGCTCGAAGCGGAGCACCCCGAGCTATACGACCCTGCGTCGCCGACGCAGAGAATCGGCAGCGCGCCGCTCGACAAATTCGAGAAGGTCACGCACGCCGTTAAAATGGGTTCGCTCACCGACGTCTTCTCGACTGACGAGCTGGCGGCGTTCCTCGACCGCATCACGGCGGAAGCCGGAGGCGACGTCGAGTTCACTGTTGAGCCAAAGATCGACGGACTGTCCGTCGCGCTGACGTATTCTAAGGGCGTACTCGCCGTCGGAGCGACGCGCGGCGACGGCATCACGGGCGAAAACGTCACGCAGAACATCAAGACGATTCGTTCGATCCCGCTCGCGCTGCCCGAACCGCTCGACATCACGCTGCGCGGCGAGGTTTATATGCCGCGTTCCGTTTTCATAAAGCAGAACGAAAAGCTCGAAGCCGAGGGTAAACCGACGCGCGCGAATCCGCGCAACGCGGCCGCCGGTTCGCTGCGTCAGCTTGACCCGGCAGTCACCGCCGAGCGGCAGCTCGATATCTTTGTCTTCAACCTGCAGTCGGGCAGCCTGTGGCTTGACGGGCGCGATGCGGAAACGCATTCGGAGACGATCGCGCGAATACGGGAGCTGGGCTTCCCCGCCGTCGATCTGCTCGACGTCACGAGCGACAAAGCGCGGATAATATCGGTCGTGGAAAGCTTCGCGGACCGGCGCGGCGAGCTCGGTTACGACACCGACGGCGCTGTCGTCAAGGTGAACTCGCTGAGGTTGCGCAAGAGGATCGGCGAGGGCACGACGACGCCGAAATGGGCGGTCGCGTTCAAGTATCCGCCGGAGGAAAAGCGCACGAAGCTGCTCGATATAATCGTCAACGTCGGCCGGACCGGCGTCCTGACGCCGAACGCGGTGCTTGAGCCCGTACGCCTTGCCGGAACGACGGTATCGCGTGCGACACTGCACAACATCGACATCATCCGAGAGCGCGACATCCGCGTCGGCGACACCGTCGTCGTGCGCAAAGCCGGCGAGATCATTCCGGAGATAATCGCGTCCGTTCCCGAGTTGAGAACCGGCGACGAGAAGCAGTACCGCATACCCGAGCACTGCCCGTCGTGCGGCGAGCGCGTCGTCTACGACA
>DBRA01000028.1:39853-41132 GCA_002305445.1 Clostridiales bacterium UBA1380
TCGAAAAACGCGATGAACATCGACGGGCTCGGCCCGCGCATAATATCCGCGCTGATCGGCGCCGGACTGATACACGACGCGGCCGACCTCTACGCGCTCAAAGCGGAGGATATCGCCGCGCTTGACAGGATGGGCGAAAAGTCCGCCGCCAACCTCGTGGCTGCGATCGAAAGATCGAAGAACGCGGGGCTGGGCCGGCTTATATACGCGCTCGGAATACGGCAGATCGGCGAAGTCGCCGCGGAGTCGCTCGCCCGCCGCTTCGGATCGCTTGATGCACTTCTCGCGGCGAGCGAGGAGGAGCTGACCGCCATCGACGATATCGGCGAGATATCCGCGCGTTCGGTGGTCGAGACGCTATCTCTGCCGCATGTGCGCGAACTGCTCGCGCGTCTCGCCGCCGCCGGTGTGCGCACGGTTGACGATAAGAACGGCTCGGCGGAAAGAAGCAATGCTCCGCTCCCTCTCGCAGGGCTGACGTTTGTTCTGACGGGAACGCTGCCGACTATGACGCGCGACGAAGCGTCGGAGCTGATAAAATCGGCGGGCGGCAAGGTGACGGGCTCGGTGTCGTCGAAGACGTCGTACGTCGTAGCCGGCGAGGACGCCGGCTCGAAGCTGACGAAGGCGCAGTCGCTGGGAATTCGTGTGATAAACGAAGAGGAGTTCAAGGAACTTATGCAAAAAAGCTGACGATTATTAAAAGAAAAAAGAGCTGTTCTTGTGAACAGCTCTTTTATTTTGCAATACTTAACAGCGGGACACAGCTACGGCGACCATTATCGATAAATAATCGCGGTTCGCTTAAGTTTACGGCTTCACGACGACCGAGCGGCTCGGCATCCTGAACGTGTATACGCCGCCGCCAAGATCGGTGAGGTAGACCTTGCCGCCGCCGACTGTCGTGACGGTCGGAGGCGTGTATACGCCGTTTTCGCCGGGAGCGACCGTGAGCGTCACGAGCTCGCCCGCGCGAAACGCGTTCTGCTTGACCGTGACCTTGATGTTGCCGGTGATGCTGACGCCGTAAATAGGCTGGTTTACGATGAGCGACATATACTGCATTACCCCGACGATAAAGTCATAGTTTGACTCGACATCGAGCGTCGCCAGATCGCTTCTCTCTTTGCCTTCCGCGAATCCGCGCGCCGTGACGGCGACGTCTTCGCCGACCTCGAACGGGCCGGTGTAGAGCATACCGTCTGCGGGCGATGCGACGTCGCCGCCGTCAAGGCGGTAATAGATTTGCGCGCCCTCCGTCGCGCATGTGATCGTGATG
>DBRA01000046.1:0-2262 GCA_002305445.1 Clostridiales bacterium UBA1380
GCACCTCGTCCCCAACATTATCCCGCAGCTTATAGTCGTAGCGACGATGTCGCTCGGCAGCATTATATTAACGGAAGCGACGCTTTCATTCTTAGGACTCGGCGTCAAGTTCCCCTACGCAAGCTGGGGCAACATCATCAACGCCGTGTCGAACAGCTTTGTCATGGTCAACTATTGGTTCGTATGGATTCCGGCCGGTTTCCTGATCCTTCTGACGGTTCTGGGTTTCAACTTCGTCGGAGACGGTCTCCGCGACGCTTTCGACCCAAAAATGAAACGGTAAGGGCATAAATAAAATGGAAGAAAAAACAAATAAGAAAGCGCCGGGCTATCTGTCCGCGAAAGAAATACGCGCTATCTCAAAGAAGAACCGCGTCATAACGCGCTCGCTCGAGCGCAAGCACAACCGCAAGCATGTCAACCCCGCCGAATACACGACCAAGATGCGCGACCAGAACAATGTTCTCGAAATCGACAACCTTCACACATACTTCTTTACGGACATCGGAACGGTCAAAGCGGTCGACGGCGTCAGCTTTGATATACCGGCCGGCAAGACCGTCGGCGTTGTCGGCGAGTCCGGCTGCGGAAAATCGGTCATGTCGCTTTCGATGATGCAGCTCGTCCAGCGGCCGACCGGTCAGATAGTCGAGGGTGAGATCCGCTTCAACGACGGCGACACCGCCTACGACATCGCGAAGATGCCGACGTCCATGATGCAGCACATCAGGGGCAACAAGATATCTATGATATTCCAAGAGCCGATGACGTCGCTGAACCCCGTGTTCCGCATAGGGATGCAGCTCGACGAGGCGATCGCGCTCCACAACCCGCACATGAGCAAGGAGGACGTCAAGCACCGCACGATCGAGATGCTCGAACTCGTCGGCATAGCAAACAGCGAAGGCGTATATAGAATGTACCCGCACGAGCTGTCCGGCGGTATGCGCCAGCGCATCTGCATCGCGATGGCGCTCGCCTGCGACCCGAAGCTCATCATAGCCGACGAGCCGACGACCGCGCTCGACGTCACGATTCAAGCGCAGATACTCGACCTGCTCCGCCGCCTCAAGGACAAGATCAACTCGTCGATCATGCTCATCACGCACGACCTCGGCGTCATCGCCGAAATGGCGGACTACGTCGTCGTCATGTACGCGGGCCGTGTCGTCGAGAAGGGAACGGCGATGGACATATTTAAAAATCCGAGCCACCCGTATACGGTCGGTCTGATGCAGGCGAAGCCTGTCATCAACAAGGAGATCCCGCGCCTTTACTCGATACCCGGCAAGGTGCCGAACCCCGTCAATATGCCCGATTACTGCTACTTCCGCGACCGCTGCGAAAAAAGCATCGGCGCGTGCGCCGGTGCGTTCCCGCCCGAGATCTGGCTGTCTGACACACACTGCGTGACATGCTACAGATACGACAAGGAGGCGGTAAAATAATGGCGGACATAAAAAAGGCGCCTGCCGCAAATGATAACAACACGGCAAAAAACGACGACATAATCCTCGACGTTCAGAACCTTAAAAAATATTTCCCGATAAGATCGGGCTTTTTCCAGCAGATCACCGGCAACGTCAAGGCCGTCGACGGCATCAGCTTTAAGCTGAAGCGCGGCACGACGATGGGCCTCGTCGGCGAGTCCGGCTGCGGTAAATCGACCGCGGGCAGAACGCTGCTGCGGCTGATGGAAAAGACGGACGGCAAGGTGCTCTTCAACGGTCAGGACATCTTTGCTCTGTCGCAGCATGAGCTTCGCGCGCTGCGCCCGAAGATGCAGATAATCTTCCAGGACCCGTATTCGTCGCTTTCGCCGCGCCTTCCCGTCGGCGAGATCATAGGCGAAGCCGTCCGCGTGCACAAGATAGTGCCGCCGGAGGAGTACGAGGACTATCTCGACGAAACGATGGCGGCGTGCGGCCTCCAGCCGTACTACAAGGGCCGCTACCCGCACGAGTTCTCGGGCGGACAGCGTCAGAGGATCTGCATCGCGCGCGCTCTCGCGCTCGACCCCGAGTTCGTCGTGTGCGACGAGCCGGTCAGCGCGCTCGACGTCTCGATTCAGGCGCAGATCATCAACCTGCTGCGCGACCTTTCGGAGAAGTACAACCTCACGTATCTGTTCATCAGCCACGACCTCAGCGTCGTCGAGCACATTTCGGACACGATCGGCGTCATGTACCTCGGAAACATCGTTGAGTACGGCCCGAAGATAGACCTGTTCAAGGAACCGCTCCACCCGTACACGAAGGCGCT
>DBRA01000046.1:2310-5848 GCA_002305445.1 Clostridiales bacterium UBA1380
TACGTCGTGTGCCACCTCTACGGCGAAACGGCGTCGACCACACCCGCTCCGTCGGAAACCGTCAAGCCGCCGAAGGCGGACGTGAGCGCGAAAAAAGACGCGTCGACTGATAAAAAGACTGATATAAAGGAATCAAAGTAAATGAGCGAAGATAAGGACGACCGCAGAAAATCACAGCTCCCGCCCGACGTCAACGACGGTACGGACGCGCACCGCGAGCCGGAAAAGCTCGAGATGACGCCGCACGAGACCTTCGTGACCGCCATGAGCGCGATGCTTGCGGGCCTGCTCGTCACCGGAATCTTCATCGCCGCCGCAGTCGCGTTCATATGCTTCTGCGTATTCGTCTGGTTCAGATAATAAAAAACCGATGTTGATGGATATATCAACATCGGTTTTTATTATGTTTTCACATATCAGCCCAGATCGCGCAGATCATACGGTGTCTCCTGATAGACGCAGTGGTTGAGCCAGTTGGAAAAGAGCAGATGCGCATGGCCGCGCCAGACGTTGAGCGGGCGGCGCGTCGGGTCGTCGTTCGGGAAGTAGTTCTTCGGAAGATCGATCGGCAGCCCGCGGTCGAGGTCGCGGAAGTATTCGCGCGACAGCGTGTCCGCGTCGTATTCGGAGTGGCCGGTCACGTAGAAGTTGCGGCCGGAGCGGTCCGCGGCGATGTATACGCCTGCTTCGTCGGAGCGCGCGAGCAGTATGAGGTTGGGCTGCGCCAGAATATCCTCCTCGCGCACCTCGGTGTGGCGGCTGTGCGGCGCGCAGAAGCGCTCGTCGAAGCCGCGAAGCAGCGGATGCGTCGGCACGAGCACCTCGTGCTCGAAGATGCCGAACACCTTTTTGCCTGTCGGGTACTTGTTTATCTTGTAGTGGCGGTACAGCCCCGCCTGCGCGGCCCAGCAGATGTGGAAAACGCTCCAGACGTGCGTTTTTGCCCAATCCATGACGCGGCAGAGCTCGTCCCAGTAGTCAACCTCCTCGAACGGCAGGTTCTCGACCGGCGCGCCGGTTATGATAAGCCCGTCGAAGCGCTCTTCCTCGATCTCCGGGAACGACTTGTAGAACGTCTCGAGGTGCTCCTCCGACGTGTTCACGCTCTTGTGCGATTCGGTGCGGACAAGGGTCAGCTCGACCTGCAGCGGCGTATTTGAAAGCAGCCGCGCGAGCTGTGTCTCCGTCACGATCTTCGTCGGCATCAGGTTTAGCACCGCGATGCGAAGCGGGCGGATGTCCTGCTTAACGGCGCGGCATTCGTCCATCACGAAGATGTTTTCGCTCTCGAGCACGGCGCGTGCCGGAAGGTTTTGCGGAATTTTTATCGGCATATAACGGTTCCTTTGAATTATTTAATGGTGGCTGTGCGGTCAAACCGCGCTGTACGGCGTGGTATTCCCGTATAAAACAATACAGCGGGGCTGGCAAGTCTAATCCGCGGAATGCAGCGAGCCGTCGGCGGCGATGCGCGCGATGCGCGGCCCCGATAGCACCGTCTTGCAGAACGCTCCTATGTCTTCGATGCGCTCGTCGGTGAGAACGACGCCGAGGTCGTCCTGCGGAGCGTGGAGGTCGCTGCCCGCGCTTGCCTTAAGCGCGTAGAAGCCGGAGTAGACGCGCGCCATGGCGTTGCAGTTTTCGTCGCGGCAGGCGTTGTATGTCTCGACGGCGTCGACGGCGCGCGGAAGCAGCCGTATCATTTCGATGTAGCCGGCTTCGCGGAACGGGTGTGCGTGAACGATTACGGCTCCGTCGGCGCGAACGCGCGCGCAGTATTCGCTGACGCGCCAGTCGCACACATCCGGGTGGGCGAGCAGCCATTCGCGGTCGAGCCCGTAGGTGAGAAGGTCGCTGCCGCCGAAGCTGTACTCCCAGCCGAAAAGGCAGCGTATGCCCAGCTCGTCGGCGCGCGCCTTCGCGTTCTCGTATCCGGCGCAGAAGCGCGCGACGCGCTCCTCCCATGACATGCCGTGGCGCGGAACGGTCGTGTTGCCGTTGAAAAAGTGGTCGGTGACGATGAATGTGTCGACGCCGCGTCCGGCGTAATATTCGGTGAGCGCCGCGCCGGATATGCGCGAACAGGCGCTCGTTTCGGAGGTGTGGCAGTGCGTCTCGGTGACGAACGCCGTGCCGTCTTTTGTCTCTGTCATATCGGTCGGAACCCCGTTTCCCGCTCCTTACCGGAGCGACAATATTATATCGTAACGGTCAAAGTAATGCAAGCGCTGCTTAAACGCCGGGCAGCTCGACCTTGCCGAGTATGCCGTTCAGCGCGGCGAGCGCGACGCCGTAGTTCGTCATCGGCACGGACTGCTCCTTTGCGCGGCCGATGCGGGACAGCACGTAGCGGCGGTTGAACATGCACGCGCCGCATTGTATCACGAGATCGTACGGAGTCAGATCGGCGGGATAGTCTGTGCCGGACACGAAGTCGATCTGCAGCCCGAGACCGACCTTTTTGCGCAGCAGCGCCGGCAGCTTGACGCGGCCGATGTCCTCGGTCAGCGGCGCGTGCGTACAGCATTCGGCGATCAGCACGCGCGACGATTCGGTGAGCGCGTCGATCGCCGCCGCGCCTTCGGCGTAATACGGCAGATCGCCCTTGTACGCGGCGAACAGGATCGAAAACGACGTCAGCTTCGACTCGGCGGGTTTGTTCTGCCACACCGTGCGGAACGCCTGCGAGTCGGTGATTATCAGAGCGGGCGGCGCCGCGAGCGCGTCGAGCGCCGCCTTCATGCCGTCGGCGGTGCAGGCGACGGTCGTCGCGCCGCGGTCGAGCAGATCGCGAATCGTCTGCACCTGCGGCAGGATGAGCCGCCCCTTCGGCGCTTCGCTGTCCTGCGGCATGACGAGCAGCACGACGTCGCCGGGCTTCACAAGCGCGCCGGTGATCGAGGTCGAGCCGAACGCCTCCGGTACGAGCCGCGTTATCGCCTCGCGCAGGCTGTCGCGCGCGGGATTGTTGTCCGATCCCGCGAGCGCTTCGTCGGGCTTCACATCGTCCGATGCGTCGGCGGCGGACGCGGAGAGAAGAAGCGGCTTAAGCCCCGTCTTCTCCGCGACGTATGCGGCGAGCGCGTCCGCGCCGGGAATGTCTGATTTATTGACAACGGCGAGCACCGGCACCGACCTTTTCTTCAGCATGTCGAGCCAGTTCAGCTCGTCTGATATATCGTAACCGCCGCTTTCCGCCTTGGTTACGTCGGGCGCGAAGACGAGTATCGCAACGTCGGCGCGGTCGGCGGCGTCGGCGGTCTTGCCGACGCGGAGCGCGCCGAGCGCGCTGTCGTCGTCGTCGAAACCGGCGGTGTCGGTCAGGATGCACGCGCCGAGGCCGGGCAGCTCCATAGCTTTCGCGACGGGGTCTGTCGTCGTGCCCGGAACGTTCGATACGATCGCGGTGCTCTGACCCGCGAGCAGGTTGAGCAGGGACGATTTTCCGCTGTTTCTCTTGCCGAAGAAGGCAATGTTCAATTTATCTGTCGATACGGGTGATGGCATTTGTCGCGTCCTCGTGTCTATAATTTTAATA
>DBRA01000047.1:0-14541 GCA_002305445.1 Clostridiales bacterium UBA1380
ATAACGTCGGCGCGGCTTTTGAAGTCGTCCGGCGACGCGACGATCGGAAACGGCGACTGCGCGCCGCGCCCGCTGTCGGCGCCGCCGACACCGGCGGAGTCGGCCGTGTTGACGCGCGGGTCGACGCCGGCGGCGACAGTGAAGCCGGCCTCTTCGGCGCAGAGCGCCGCGATCGCAGAGCCGAGCCGGCCGAGGCAGCCGGACAGTAGAATTCTTATCATGGCTTCGCACATCCTTTGTTTTTGCGTATCGCGCCCGTCGGCCGGAGCCGGCCTGAGCCGCTGTTCTGACTCAACGTATCACACCCGAAGCCGGAGATTCGCGGGCGCGGAGGAATGACGCGCGGAACGCGTCGGCGCCGCGGCCTGCCAGAGCGGACAGCGGCATACGCGCGCGGCGCGTTCCGTCAATATGTACCGGCCGTCTTATACAGCGGCGTGTATTTATAATATGTAGGCTGTCTGCCGGTCTTTTTCGGGCAGTATGCCCGGCGGCGGCTTGCGGAGCTGTGTTTCGCATTCCCTGCGGACGGTGCCGTCCGCGGCGATTTACAGCAGCCCGGCCCTCTCGAGCTCCGCGCGTATGCGCGCTCTGGATGATTCCTCGGGTGAGCAGAGCGGCAGGCGGTACTCCTCGCGGCACGCGCCCATCATCGCCATCGCCGCCTTGACGGGGACGGGGTTGACCTCGCAGAACAGCGCGTTGACGAGCGGCAGCAGGCGGAGCTGCTCCGCGACAGCTCCCGCGACGTCGCCCTCGCGCCACATACGGCACATCGCGGCCGTTTCGGCGGGCGCGACGTTCGACAGCACGCTGATGACGCCCCTGCCGCCGAGCGACAGTATCGGCAGTATCTGGTCATCGTTGCCGGAGTAGATCGCGAGCGAGTCGCCGCACGTTGCGGCGAGCTCCGCGGTGAAGGAGATGTTGCCGGACGCCTCCTTTACGGCGACGATGCGCTCGTGCCTGGCGAGCTCGCGGCAGACCGGCACGGTCAGCGCGCAGCCCGTCCGCGACGGCACGTTATACAGGATCACGGGTTTTATCGACGCGTCCGCGATCGCGGCGAACGACGCGACGAGCCCCTTCGGAGTAGCCTTGTTGTAATACGGCGTCACGAGCAGCACGGCGTCGGCGCCGTATTCGCACGCGGCGCGCGTCAGCTCGATCGCGTAGGCGGTGTCGTTGGAGCCTGTCCCGGCGATTACGGGCACGCGCCCGGCGGTGCGCTCCACGCAGAAGCGGATGCACTCGCGGTGCTCCTCGTCTGTCAGCGTCGACGACTCGCCGGTCGTGCCGCACACGACGAGCGCGTCTATACCGGCCTCTATCTGCGCGTCGATCAGCGCCCCGAACGAGGCGTAGTCGACCCTGCCGCCGGCCATCGGGGTTATGAGCGCGGTTGCAGCGCCCTCGAAGACGATAGGTTTCGTTAGCATATTGTTCCGCACCTTCCTAAATATTATCGGTTTCAAGCTGTGATTTGACCCGTCGCAGCCGGCGCGAAACGCTTATGACAAAAACGGCGCCGGTTACTTCTTTCGTAAACGGGCCGTCGATATATTATAATCATCCCCGGGCAGTGCGTAAAAATTATAATATGCCGATAGCCCTCCGCCGGCAATCGCCGGCGACAGTCCGTACGATGTTATCGCACAGCCCAGCATATGCGCCGCCGCTGACGCACACACTTCGGCGAACCCGCCCTTTCCGCAGCGCCTCAGACCGGTCGCGGCGACCGTCGGCGCTGCGTACTCTTTCGGGTACGCGCCTCTATCACGCAGTATATTCATACTGTCAGCACCATGATACCACACATAAAACGCTTTGTCAAGCATACGGCGCGGCCGCCGTCATATTTATATACTGGCGGAGCCGCGCCCTCCCGCCGACGGATACACTGTGTACAACTTTGGTGATTTATATATAAATTTATTAACATTTGCTTTTTATATTATTGCGTTTCGCTTCATATAGTGATAATATTATGGCGTAATATTCATATCGGAGGCAAGAAATGGTAAAGAAATTGTTATCTTTCATAATCGCCGCGCTGATCGCCGTGTCGGCGTTCGCGGGCTGCGCCGACGAGACCGGCGGCGGCGACGCTGCCGATACCGGAACGGCGGCGGCCGAATCGCTAACGGATACAACGGCGGAACAATCCGACACGCGGTTCGACGGCGTAAATTTCAACGGCCGCGAGTTCCGCGTGTACACGTCCGTTAACACCAACGACGCGACGAACGCCAACGCCCTGATCGAAGGTTCGGGCGAGCTGAACGGCGACGTCGTTAACGACGCCGTATACTACCGCAACATGCGCGTCGAGGAGCTGCTCGGCATCAAGTTCGTCTTCGAGCAGTCGAACTTCGACTACGGCGCGGTCGCGGCCAACGTCCGCAAGCTCGTGCAGTCCGGCGACGATATGTACGACCTCATCATCAACGACCTCTACCCCATCTGCGAGCTGTCCGCGCAGGGCATGTTCCACAACATCATCAACATCAAGAACTTCGACTATGAAAAGACGTACTGGTACGCCGACTACATGAACGACCTCAAGGTGCTCGACGACCGCATGTTCATCATGGCCGGCGACTACTTCACCGACGTCCTCGCGTCGTGCCACGCGCTCTTCTGCAACAAGAGCATCATAAACGACTTCTACGGCAACGGCGAATACGTCTACGACCTCGTCCTCGACGGCAAGTGGACGATGGACGCCATGATCGATATGATCACGACCTGCTATCAGGATCTGAACGGCGACGGCAGCGTGAACGAGGGCGACCAGCTCGGCTTTGTCTGCAACGGCACGTGGGGCAGCATGATCCCGTTCGTCGTCTCCGAGGACGTGAAGTTCATCGACCGCTCCTCCGGCACACCGCAGTTCGCGTTCAACAACGAGCGCTCCATCGCGATCCTCGAGAAGCTGAACAAGCTGTTCTTTAACGAACACACCGTCACGGCACCGAAGGACGCGTCGGGCACGGGCCTGCGCACGCTGTTCGCGGGCGGCGGCACCGCGTTCCTCGGCTATCAGCGCCTCGGCGACCTCGCCAACATGCGCGACATCGATTTCGGCCTCGGCATCGTGCCGTATCCGAAGTTCGACGAAGCGCAGGAGAAGTACATAACGAGCACGCACGACACGACCGAGATCGGCGTCATACCGGTCACCACGAACGAGCTTGATTTCATATCGACCGTCATCGAGGTGTGCAACCGCGAGACGGCGAGCATGGTCATCCCGAACTACTACGAGACCGCGCTCAAGGTCAAGTACACGTCCGACACGCGCAGCGCGCAGATGATCGACATCGTACACAACGGCATCAGCGGCTCCTTCGCGCTCGGCTACGGCACGACCGCGCTCGCGAACTTCCCGCTCAAGACCTGCTTCAGCGACCCGCTCACCGCAAAGTCCACCGACTTCGCTTCGTCATATGCGCGCGCCGAAAAAGCGGCGCTCAAAGCGCTCGAAAGGCTCGTCAAAAACCTGACCGAGAACACGACCGCCGGACAGTGACGGCGCATACGGCGCGGCACATCCCCCGCCGCGCCCGGCTATATAAGAGGAACGGACGCCGCCGCGGCGTCCGTTCCTCCTTTCTTCGCGCTTATAAGGTATGGTTGGTCTGATCCTCAAGGCTGCACACTATCGCCCGCATCTCGTCGGAGCTGTGGGCGCGGCGCGCGCGTTCGAGAACCGCATCCTGGCTCTCTGGAGGCATTGAACCGAAAACGCGCATAGCCTCGGTGCTGCGGGCCAGCGCCATCGCGAAACCTATCGGCATGCCGGCCTCTTCGCGGCGTTCGTACACTCCGGGCATCTCGACCTCGGGCGGCAGCTCTCCGCCGTCGTACCGCGGGGCTCCGCCGACCACAGGGCTGCCTGACCCGTTCGAGGCGGCCGGATACGGACGCGCGTTGTCTCTGTATTCAAAGGCAAGATCGTTTTCTTCAAGAAGCGTCATTTTGTAACTTTTTACCTCCGCGCCGCGCGCTATTTTTGACGCTATGCGCGCGCCCGCATGATTATGGTGCGCCGCGCGCAATTTTTCATACGCGGCAAAAATTAGTCAAAACAAAAAGGACGCGACACGCGTCCTTTCATATTGTTTTATAAATGCGCCTTCTTCGCCTGTAAGCCGGGTTCTGTCGAGTGCCGCCATCTATCTGCGCGCGGCGTTGCCGCCGCGCCCAGTTTAAAGACGGTTTTAGCGTCTTTAAACATATGCCATTAACTAAGCGGAATAAGCCGGGCAGGCCTGCCGTATCAGCTCCGTACGGAGCCGATACAACTTCCGCATTACGATGTTGCTCCGGACAGGGTTTACACTTGCGCGCAGTCGCCTGCGTCGCCGGTGAGCTCTTACCTCGCCTTTTCACCCTTGCGCGCGCCTTCCGGCGCGTTCGCGGTTGTTTTCTGTTGCACTTTCCCTGAGGTCGCCCTCGGCGGACGTTATCCGTTGTCCTCGCCCTATGGAGCCCGGACTTTCCTCACGGCAATACCTTTCGGCGTGATGCCGCGCGGCGGCACAGCGAAGACGGCGCACGGTTATTATACCATAAACGCGCCGCTTTATCAATAGAAAAACGAAAAATCGTTGACACGACGCGAAAAACGTGTCATAATATTTACAAGTTAAATTTATCCGGCGCGCGCCGATACGGCGTCCGACTGCGCCGGAATATAAAATATGACTCCGGAGGAATTTTATATGGCGCTCGTAAACGGCGAAAAATGGTACGACACCGCCGGCGACACGATCCACGCGCACGGCGGCTGGATCCTGCGCGCGGGTGACTACTGGTACTGGTACGGCGAGAACCGCATCGAAGGCAACTTCGTGTCCTGCTACCGCTCGAAGGATCTGCGCGAGTGGGAATTTTGCAACAACATTCTGACGGTGAACTCGCGCGCGGAGAAGACGCGCGTCCGCGCCGACCTGCGGCTCGTCGCCGACACCGTCGAGGGCGGCGGCGAGTTCGATTCGCGCACGAAGGTGAACATCGAGCGGCCGAAGGTCGTCTTTTGCAAAAAGACGGGGCGCTACGTCATGTGGGCGCACTACGAGAACGGGCGCGACTACTCCTGCGCCGGCGTCGCGGTCGCAAGCTGCGATACGCCCGACGGCGACTTCGTCTATCACGGCAGCTTCAACCCGTACGGCATGATGTCGCGCGACTGCACGCTGTTCGAGGACGACGACGGCAGCGTCTACTTCATCAGCGCCGCGCGCGACAACGCCGACCTCAACGTCTACCGCCTGCAGGACGACTTCCTCAACGTCGGACGGTTTGTGACGAGCCTTTTCCCGAACGAGTACCGCGAAGCGCCCGCCATTTTCAAAAAGGACGGCCGCTACTGGCTGCTCACCTCGTTCTGCACCGGCTGGGCGCCGAACCAGGCGAAGTACTCGTACGCCGACAGAATCGACGGCGACTGGGCGCCGCTCGCGCCCGCGTCCGACGAGACGACGTACATGAGCCAGCCCGCGTTCGTGCTCGACATCCCCGGCAAGGGTCTGTACTATTTCGGCGACCGCTGGGGCGGCAACGGCTACGAGGGCGGCTGGGGCCCGTTCGTCTACAACGACTCGACGTATGTCGTCTGCCCGATAAAAATCGAGGGCGACTCGCTCTCGATCGTTTGGCAGGACGAGTTCTGATGCGCCCGTTTTAAGCTGGACGCCGCCGTTCGGGCGCATCGGCGCGCGGAATTATAACACGCGCAGATTGACAACCGCACAGCGAAAAATCCGCCCGCGCACCGTATAGTTCTGCGGCGCGCGGGCGTTTTATTTATGTTTACGCGGAAGCGATATTTAACGCGCGGCGCATCCTGCGCGCCTTATCGGCGCGCTCACTGGTTCAGCAGCTTTTCAAGCTGCTTCGCGATGACTTTTTCGTTCTTTGCGACGGTCGACGCGAAGTCGCGCGAGTTGTTACCCATCATCGTGGCGACGAAGTTGTCGCGTATGTAGACGCACATCGTCGTGTCGCCGATGTCGATCACGAAGCTGCCGAAGATCAGGTCGAGCATCTCCTGCGACTCCTCGTCGCGCGAGTTGCGCGATTTCAACATGATGTCGTAGTACGCCGGTATGACCGTGTTGTACGACTCGCACATCAGCGCCTCCATGACCGCACCGGTCATGTCCGGGTCGGGGCAGGTCGCGGGCACGAGCGACGGGCAGTAGTACGACACGCGGGAGTAGTACCTTGTCTGCGCCTCGTCGTACTTCGGGTACGGCAGGATGCCGAAGTCGGCCTCCATCTCGCGCAGGCTCTCTATCGCGTAGAGCGAGGTGTCCATGAACAGCGCCTGACCGGCGGTGAACATCTTGATAGACGACGTCGGCACGTCCGCGTCGTAGCTCGCGCCCGACCACCAGTTTTCGTGGTCGTACATCATCACGAATATCTTCTCCCACACCTCGAGGAAGCGGTCGGAGCCCATCGCGAAGTACGGGATGTCGTCCGCGTCCTTCTCGATCGACTTGACGCCCGCGGCTATCCAGAAGTCGGGCGTGATCATCTTCGTGTGCGCGACGTAGCCGAAGCGGTCCTTGGCGTTCATCTTGCCGTCGCCGTTCAGATCCGATTTCGCGGCGGCCATCATCGCGTCCATCTTGTCAAACGTCCATTTGCCTTCCCTGACGAGCGTGTACGGGTCCTCGAGCTTGAGGTCGGCGAGCAGCTCCTTGTTGAAAAGCAGCACGTACGCGAGGTCGTAGGTCGTGATGTTGTAGGCGCCTATCGACATGCACTGCTGGCCGCCGAGGCTGAGCGACTCGTTCAGCGATTTGTCCCAGTACGGCTTGTCGAGGTTCACGTGCGGCATGCTGTCCCACGTTATGATGCTCTTCTTCTGCCAGAACGGGAGCGCGTGGTCGCAGCGCATCGAGAAGAACGAGAACGCGCCGTCGCCGGACATGACCGAGTTCTGCATCTTCGACGGCACCTCGCCGTCGTCGACGAGCGTTTCGACAAGATTTATGTTGAGCTTCTCCTCGACCTTGAGCGTGCGCTCGTACAGCGAGTCGTTGTACGTCTCGCCCGTCATCTCGTGTATGACGGTGTCGGCGTGGAAGTTCGGGTTGCTGACGGTGTAGATACTGAAATCCATGCCCTCGTAGTCGAGCGGGGGAAGGTCGTCGGTCGCCAGTTCGCGGCTCGACTCGCTTTCGGCGGTTTCGGATTCGACAGTCGCCGTAGTCGTTTCCTCCGGTTCGGAGGCGGTCTGCGCACAGCCCGCGAGCAGCATCAGAGCGGCGAGCGCCGCAGCTGTAAATCGCACTTTTTTCATTATGCGTCACCTCGGAATGGCAATTGTACTGTAATGATATTTTAACACTGTTATAATATTTTTGAAATGGTTAAAGTGGTTAACAAAAAGGAAGGGCGCACCCTTCCTTTTTGTATTTACTTTGGTTACCGGAACCTGCCCGAAGTGTAAGTTCTAAGAAGCAAGCGCGAAGCGCTTGCTTCCGTTTCTTTTTTAAGAAAGCAGCGTCGTTCTCCCCGTCCCTCAGCCTTCGCTGCGGACGATGACGCCGCCGGAGAACTCGCCTTCGTAGACGCGGCCGGACGGCCATGTGTATTTGCCGTAGCCCTCGATGACGTTGTTCACGAACTCGCCTTCGTAGGTCTCGCCGTTCGCCCATGTGTACTTGCCGTAGCCGCTGCGCATGTCGCCGACGTATTCGCCGTCGTACACGTCGCCGTTCGCGAAGACGTACACGCCCTTGCCGGACTTGAGGTCGTCGACGAAATCGCCCTTGTACGAGCTGCCGTCAGCCCAGCTATATTCGCCGTAGCCGTTCTTCTTGCCGTTTAGGAACGTGCCGGTGAATACGCTGCCGTCCGCCCACGTGTAGGTGCCCTTGCCGTTCTTCTCGCCGTCGACAAATTCGCCCTCGTAAACGTCGCCGTTCACGTATGTGTAGACGCCGTAGCCGTTTATTCGGTCGTTCTCGAACTCGCCCTCGTAAACGGCGCCGGACGCGTAGATCAGCTTGCCGTGCCCCGACTTCATCAGGTTTTTAAGCTCGCCGTCGTACACGTCGCCGGTGGAATACGCAATGCTGCCGCGGTCGCGGTTCACCTCGGCCGTCAAGCCGTCCGAATAGATGAGCTTGCCGCGGAGCGGCTCGCCGTCGTCGCCCACGATGCCGAAAAACTTGATGTAGCCGTCGCCGGTGTCGTACTTTATGTACCGCAGTCCCGAAAAGTATATGCACGCCGCGATCACGCCGACGCATACGGCCGCCGCGATTACAACCGACAAAAGTATCTGCACCGTCGAACGATACCGGCGCGCGCGCGATCTCTGTTGCATAAATTATATCACTCTCCGTTTAGCATAAAAACGCTGTGTCGTCAGAAAAAATCCGAGCGGAAATCGATCTGCGCCATCAGCCCGTCGTCCGCCGCCGTATCTGCCGTCGTCTCGAGCGGAAGCGTCGTTTCGGGCGCAGCCGTCGTCTCCGGCGCGGCCGTCGTGGTGGCGGGCGATTTGTCCGTCACCGCCGAAACGCTGCCTCCCGCCGTGTTGCCGATCAAACCTATCGTATCGTCGAGCGCGGTGAGCAGCTTCGGGACGTATTTGAGCGCGAGCAGCGCAATAATCAGGGAAATGATGACCGTCGCGATGAACGTGAACGCGTCCGTACCCTTCTTTTCGTAGCGGATCAGCGCGCGGTCGCGCAGCCGCTCCGCGACGTAGAAGTGCGACGAGTCGACGTCGGTGATGATCTTCGGCTCCGGCTCGCCCAGAACAGCGCGCACGACCTTCGCCGCTTTGTTTTTCGGCGGCGGCACGACCGCGCGCACGCCGTCCTCCTCCGCGCACGACACAAGCTTACGCAGCGTCGAGCCGTTCTTCAGCGCGCCGCGGACAAAGACGTTCTTCGCGTACCCCGTCTCCGCAAGCGTCAGAGCCGTCTCGGGCGACAGCGCGCCGCGCTTTATCAGCTCACGCACGTAGTTGCCGATAAGCCGCTTGTTGTACAGCGCCGCCACGCCGGCGATGATGAAGCCGGCGAATACCGACCACACGATCAGGTCGAGCGTCAGCACCGGATCGGACAGCGTAAAGTTACTGTATAGCAGCATCAACAGCACCTCCTTGTAGTAGTGGGGGACGGGGGAACGAGGGGAACGATGTACTTTCTCTGAGAGAAAGTACCAAAGAGCAGATGATTGACTTGGTTATTTTTTATAGCAGGGGATGACCGAATATGTTTAAAACATATCTAATAAATACTGCAAGAATCTCTGCTTTACGGCTCAACAGATATGATGTGCTGCATATAACTTACTTCAACCGCTCCTGTTAACAGTATAGCAGATATTATAAGATACAGCAACAGCGCGCGTCAACCGAAACGCAGTCTCGCCGCGCTCAGTCAACCCACGTATTTTTCGTTATGACCTCGATGCCGCCGAGATACTTGCGGAGCACCTCCGGCACGACGACGGAGCCGTCGGCGCGCTGGTTCTGCTCGACCATCGCGGGGAAGATGCGCGACGTCGCAAGGCCGGAGCCGTTCAGCGTATGGACGAATTCGGGTTTGCCGGTCGCTTCGCGCTTGAAGCGTATCATACCGCGGCGCGCCTGATAGTCGCGCGCGTTGGACACGGACGAAACTTCCTTGTAGCCGTTCATGGACGGGATCTGTATCTCGATGTCGTAGGTGCGCGCCATCGACGCGGAGCAGTCGCCGGCGGCGAGCTTGACCGTGCGGAAATGGAAGCCCAGACCCTTGACGAGGTTCTCGGCCTTCGTCACAAGCTCCTCGAACGCGGCGTCAGAGTCCTCCGGCCGCGTGAACTGGAACATCTCGACCTTGTTGAACTGGTGTCCGCGGACCATGCCGCGCTCGTCGGAGCGGTAAGAGCCGGCTTCCCTGCGGAAGCAGGGCGTGTACGAGAACAGCTTCTTCGGCAGATCGGACTCGGCGAGAATCTCGCCGCGGTATATGCTCGCGAGCGCGGCTTCGGCGGTCGGAAGCATATAGTGCGTGCGGTCGTCGGTCGGGTTCTCGATCTTATATACCTCGTCGGCGAACTTCGGGAACTGCCCCGCCGTCACGCCGCACTGGTACTCGAGCATGTGCGGCGGCAGGATGAACTCGTAGCCGTCCGCGATGTGCGTATCGATGAAGTAGTTGAGCAGCGCCCACTCAAGGCGCGCGCCCATGCCCTTGTACATCCAGTATCCGCTGCCGGCGAGCTTGACGCCGCGGTCATAATCGATAAGACCGAGATCGGTGCAGAGGTCGACGTGGTGCTTCGGCGCAAAGTCAAACTTGTGCGGCTCGCCGAAGTAGCGGATCGGCTCGTTGTTTTCCTTCCCTCCCGCGGCGAGATCCGGATCGGCGAGGTTCGGCAGTCCGAGCATGAGCGTGTTGTACTCCGCTTCGACTTCCTTCAGCTTCTCGTCGTCCTCCTTGACCTTGTCGGAAAGCTCCTTCATGCGCGCAAAGACGGGCGCGGTATCCTCGCCGGCCTTCTTCATCGCGGGGATCGTCTTGGAAACGCGGTTCTGCTCCGCTTTCAGCGACTCCGTCTCCGCTATCATCGCGCGGCGCCGCGCGTCGAGCTCGAGTATGCGGTCTATCTCCGCCGAGCAGTCCTTACCGCGCGCAATCATGCGCTCCTTAACATACGCGGTCTCTTCCTTGATGCGTTTTATGTCAAGCATAATACAGCCCTCTTTGTATATTATTGTTTCACGTGAAACATTTTTTACGCGGCGGTCATTATTGTAGTATTTATCCGGCGAAGGCTGCATATGCGTCCCGCCGGTCTTCTGGTGCCGTTATGATCTTTCGTGCGTTCATTACGCGGTCGTTTATAAGACGACCGCGATATTAATGTGGTTATTTAATTGTAGTTATATATGCCGTGAGGGTTCGATTCCCTTCGTCCGCATATAATCCGTAATATTGCAAAATCCGCATTAACCGTCTGTGTTTTCTACAATATCGAACGCATAAATGCATTCATGTTGCATAAACGATATAATGCATTGGAACATTTTCGCACTTTCCGCATTGCATTACCGGGCGCGCATTTCGCAGGACCCGGTGTGATCTGGCAATATTCGTTTTATATGTTGTCGTCGAAGATATTGTTGCCGCAGAGCTTCTTGAGCAGGTCCTCGAGGTCCGAGTCGTCGGTGTATTCGACCTGCAGCAGCTTGCGGTTGCGGGCGCGCACCACATGCACGCTGCGTCCGAGCTTCTCGGTGCAGCGCTTTTCAAGCTCCGCGACGTAATCGACGCCCATTTCGGAGAATGACTGCGGCTGCAGCGTCGGCATCTTCGCGCCGTTCTCTTCGTAATTTTTGTTCGCGTTCTTGACCGCTGTCTCGACCTCGCGCACGCTGAGATTGCGCTGCGCTGCCTTTTTCGCGAGCGTATACATCGCGCTGCGGTCGCGCAGTCCGAGCAGCGCACGGCCGTGGCCGGCGGTCAGCTCGCTCGAGCGCAGCATATCGAGCACCTCGGGCGGCAGATCAAGCAGTCGAAGCGAGTTCGCGATGGCGCTGCGCGACTTGCCGACGCTGGCCGAAATCTCCTCCTGCGTCAGCGAATATTCCTCCATCAGCATCCTGTATGCGTCCGCTTCCTCGAAGGGGTTGAGGTTCTCACGCTGTATGTTCTCGATCAGCGCGTACTGCGCCGCCTTGAGCTCGTCCGCCTCCATGATGATCGCGGGGATTGTCGTCTTGCCCGCTATTTTTGAGGCGCGCCAGCGGCGCTCGCCCGCGATTATCTGATAAAATCCGCCGCCGGACGGGCGGACCAGTATCGGCTGTATGACGCCGTTCGCCGATATCGAGTCCGCGAGCGACTGCAGCGACATTTGATCGAACGTTCTTCGGGGCTGATTGGGCTTCGGCTCGATGTCGCTCACGTTCAGATATACAACATCGTGACCGGATTCTATGGAATTGTCGGTGAATATCGAGTCGAGCCCCTTCCCGAGAGCTTTTTTCGGCATGGTAAATCTTATCCTTTCGTAAATCGGTTCCTCGTCCTTAAAGCGCCGGCGCTTTAAACTACTCTCCGATCCTGTCGATGATTTCCCGCGCGAGCTCCATGTACTCGAGGCTCCCGCGGGAATATTTTTCGTGATAATAAATGGGCTTGCCGAAGCTGGGTGCCTCGCTCAGCTTGACATTGCGCCCGATCGTAGATTTGAACAGCTTGTCGCTGTAGTATTTCTTCAGCTCGCTCATGACCTGCGTCGACAGATTAAGCCTTCCGTTGTACATCGTGATCAATATGCCTAAAACATACAGGTCTTTATTGTACATTTGCTTCACTCTGCGGACCGTGTTCATAAGCTGCGTCAGTCCCTCGAGCGCATAATACTCCGCTGTCATCGGAATAATGACGCTGTCGGCCGCCGTCAGACCGGTTATGGTCAGGATCCCGAGCGACGGCGGACAGTCTATAAGGATGTACTCAAACCTGCCGTCCTCGCGCAGCGTGTCGATCGCGTTTTTAAGGCAGCGCTCGCGGTCCTGAAGGTCGATCAGCTCAAACTCGGCTCCGGCAAGCGATATGTTCGCCGGCATGATGCTCATGTTCTTGAACTGCGTCTCTTTAATCGCGTCGAACGGCTTCGCGCCGAGCAGGACGTCGTATGTAGTGACCGTCAGCGCTTTCTTTTTGACGCCGACGCCGCTTGTGGTGTTGCCCTGCGGGTCGAGGTCGATCAGCAGCACGCTGCGCCCGAGGGCGCCGAGAGCGGCGGCTGTGTTAACAGCGGAGGTTGTCTTTCCGACGCCGCCTTTTTGGTTCGCAAAAGCGATAACTGACGTCATTTTTACCTCCGTACTTCATCCGGCGCTTTATTTCATAATAAATTATACCTCATAATTATAACACACGGCATGTTAATAGTCAACAATACGGCATGTTAATAAATTATTTATTTGCATCATCCGGACGTTTTGCTGTAAAATAAAAAAGCGGTTTACCCGCTTTTTGTTTCACGTGAAACATTCGTAAACAGTGTTTATTTTTGCATCTTTACATAACATATCCGGCATCTGTAAAGCCTATATACTTTTGCAATCTTATATATGCTCACACTGTATAGCAATAAATGTTTTATGCTTGCCGAAGCCGCAGATATATTGTTAACACACAATGCCCCATGTGAAAATGTTGTTTAACAGAATATTATCTAATTGTTTCACGTGAAACATTTTGCTTAGAAATCAGGCTGTCCTTTACCCTGTCGATATACTCATCCGCCTGCCGGACGTTCATCTTCTCCCTGATAATCACGCTCAGCGCGCGCTTGCGCTCTTCGACATCTCTGATCGAAAGCAGCGTCCTTGCGATTCTTTCCGGCAAATTCGCTCTTTTTATGACTTCTTTCTCCTCATCCGTAAATTTAAGAAGTCTGATTTTGTTGGAAATGTACGATTGGCTGTGCCCGCAGCGCATCGCAAGCTTAGTCTGTGAGTTGCCCTTCATCGACAGCTCGCGCAGAATCTCCGCTTCCTTGAAGTAGTCCATCGGTCTTGTGCCGTCCCTGTCCTCTTCATCGTTTGCGTCTATTATATCGCAGGCGGCCTGAAAATAATGGCGAGCGAAGAAGCGCGAGAGGTATGCGACGAGCGCGTTTTGTATTCGGTTTACTCGCTTTTTTATTGGGAGCGTCGTTAATTACTGCGGGAAATGCTTCATATCAGGGGGTTTTTAATGATAGCGGCATATTTTCGCGGGTAATTTTTTTCGGTCGCGGCGGTTTTTTTCATTATATATAATTTCCGTTCAAGATTCACCACAGGCGTCCTGACCACGTATTCGACCGTTTCCTCCAGCTCCGCGCCCAACCTGTCGAGCTGCGGCGTTCTTTCGTCCCTTGTGCTCTTCATCGCGATAAACCTGCCGCCGACTCTGACGAGCGGAAGACAAATTTCGCACAACACGGGAAGATCCGCGACTGCGCGCGCGGTCGCAACGTCGAATCTGTCGCGGTGCGGCTGCTTGAGCGCAAGCTCCTCCGCGCGGCCGGCGACTGTTTTCACATTGCCTATTCCGGCTTCTTCGGCGCATCTCTTTACGCAGTTCAGCTTCTTCGCGGTCGAATCAATCGCGAAGACGGATGATTCATCGCAGACGGCGGCTACGGGCGCTGCCGGAAATCCGCCGCCCGTCCCTATGTCCGCTATTTCCGCATCGCCGTTCTCAATGCGCGCATATTTGATCATGCACAAACAGTCGATGATGTGCTTGTACACAATGTCGGCCGGCTCTCTTATCGCGGACAGGTTTACGCTTTTATTGATTTCCTCGAAAGCGCAGCAGTAGAGCGCGAGCTTGCGGACGGCATCGGCACCGACGTCGATACCGTTCAGCTCCGCTCCCGCTTTTATGTTGTCGATGTAATAATTAGTATTATCAGTCATATATTATCCCGTTCTGCCCGCCGTAATTATCCTCTGCCCGATATCCACAGCAGCAGAACCGTGATGTCCGCCGGGCTGACTCCGCTGATTCT
>DBRA01000047.1:14621-23804 GCA_002305445.1 Clostridiales bacterium UBA1380
CTGCATCCTAACGTAGCCGTCGTACTTGATCTCGGTCTGTACGGCGTACTTCTCCCTCGTGCTGAGGTCGGCTTTGCCTATTATCGTTTCAAGCCGATCGTACTCTATCTCGGGCCGGCGAAGAAGATCCGCGATTTTTGCGCCGGTCGTTATCGGCGTCGTGCCAGCGTCCGCGAGAATTTTGTTGACTTCCGTCGAAGGCGGCGCTGTCGTTTTGTTTAATCTGTCAATCTCCGCTTTGATTCTTTCGGCGGAAGCCCTGTATGCTTCGTACTGCTCGTCACCGACGCAGCCGACGGTGCGTCCCGCTTCGGTAAGACGCTTTGCCGCGTTGTCCTGACGAAGCATCAGCCTGTACTCCGACCGCGAGGTCATGATCCTGTACGGTTCAAGCGTGCCCTTAGTAACGAGGTCGTCGATCAGTGTGCCCGTGTACGACGACTGGCGCGTCAGCACAAGCTGCGGACGACCCGATGCGCCGAGCGCCGCGTTCAGCCCCGCTACAAGCCCCTGCGCCGCCGCCTCCTCGTAGCCGGACGTGCCGTTGAACTGTCCCGCACCGTACAATCCCTCGATGGTCTTGAATTCGAGCGTCGGGTACATCTGCGTCGGATCTGCGCAGTCGTATTCGATCGCGTAGGCGTAGCGCATTATCTCGGCATGCTCGAATCCGTCGAGCGAGCGAAGCATCGCATATTGCACATCCGGCGGCATCGACGTGGACATACCCTGCAGGTACATCTCTCCAGAGCCGTCGCTCGTCGGTTCGACAAAGAGCTGATGCCGCTCCTTTTCAGAGAAGCGAACGATCTTGTCCTCGATCGACGGGCAGTAGCGCGGACCGGTGCCGTGTATGTTGCCCGAATACATCGCGCTGCGCGTCAGGTTCGCGCGGATTATGTCGTGCGTGCGCTCGTTCGTGTAGACGATGTGACACGGCGCGCTTTTCATGCCGCGCAGCGTATCCTCCCGCGTCCGCCACGAAAACGGCAGCGGCTCGTCGTCGCCGGGCTGCAGCTCCAGCGCGTCGAAGTCGATCGTCCTGCGGTCGACTCTGACCGGCGTGCCCGTCTTAAACCGTCTGAGCGACACGCCGAGCCGCTCAAGGCACGGCGACAGCCCCTTCGACGGCAGCGAGTTGTCCGGCCCGGCTTCGTAGTTGACGGTTCCTACGTGGATTCGCCCCGCGAGATACGTTCCCGCGCATATGACCGCCGCCGAAACGTCGAACTCCTCGCCGAGCGCGGTTCTGACCTTTGTCACGCGCTTTTTCGCGTCGCCGGAGATGTATTTTGTTTCACGTGAAACATTTCCATTTGCGCCGGCTATGATAGCATCCCGCGAATGCGAGACGCTGCTTTCGCTTATGTCATCGCATATAATTTCGGTAACTTCTGCCTGTATAATATGCACAAGCGGCGTGTTTTCGAGCGTGCGCTTCATATAGGCGGAGTACGCGCGGCGGTCGGCCTGCACGCGCTTGGAGCGCACCGCCGCGCCCTTGCCCGTGTTCAGCGTCCGCGACTGGAGCGTGCAGACATCGGCGGCACGGCCCATCTCTCCGCCCAGCGCGTCGATTTCATAAACAAGGCAGGACTTTCCCGTCCCGCCTATGGATGGATTGCACGGCATGTTTGCTATCGAGTCGAGCGAAAGCGTGAACAGCAGGCACTCGACTCCGGCGCGGGCGCATGCGAGCGCGGCTTCGACTCCGGCGTGGCCGGCGCCGATGACCGCCACGGGCTTAATATCGTTTATAATCATAGATGTTTTCTCTGTGGGATTGAGTTTGCCGCATTCTGTTGCGGTATGGGGGCTGCAGCGACAGCCCGGCGCAGTCGGGTGAGTTTCTGCTGTGTATTGCCGCTTGCATTGTTTGAGGAAGATACAGCAGATCCATCACTCGCCGTCATAGCGGTACTGCCGCCCGATGAGTTTTTGCTTTGTATTATGCTCCCGCTTCACTTGCGGTACACGTTGTACAGCGACCACCCGCCGTCGTACGCGGCGATTGCGCCGGACGAGCTGTTGCTGACATATTCGTGCGTCAGCGGAATCACGACCTTGCCGGTCGTATCTATCATGCCGACGTTGTTCTTCCAGCCGAGCACGGCGAGGCCGCAGTAGAACGGCTCCGCGACGGTGTATATCGGCTGCGCGATCCAGTCGCCGGTGCAGTCGTAGTAACCGTATTTTCCGTCCTTTTCGAGCAGAGCGACGCCGTCCGAGTACGCGACGAGCTTATACCCCTCCGGTATCGGGAACTTCGAGCCGTCGCGGCGGATCAGATAGCTTTCGTCCGTTACGACGAGCGTCTTGTTGCGCGCCGTCTTGTTGTAGTAGTCGATGATGCGCTCGCGGACGCGGACAAGCCCGTGGTCGAAGTAGAAGTAGCCGAGCGACTCCTCGCCGGACGTGTCCGGCAGCAGCCACGACGAGATCACGTACCGCCCTTCGGCGTTTTTGTAAGTCCGCGAGTTCGACAGCGCGGTGTATCCGCTCTCGGAGATGAACGACATCGAGCGGTCTGCGTCGCCGACGGCGGCAAGCCCCTCGGAGAAGTTGTACGCATACGCGAAGCGGTACTGCGTCTTCAAAGACTTATTCGATGTTCCGTAGGCGAACTTGCAGGCAGGCCGCTCGACGATGGCTCCGTTTTTATACGTTGTCACGACCGTGTTCGAGTAGCAGAACTTCAGATATTTCGAGTCGCTGACGCCGTAGTATGACGGGTAGTCGCAGTAGACGCCGCGGTTTTCCGCCGCGTCGTCGTAGACAGCCGGCTCGAACGCGGTGCGGTCGGCGGTCAGCTTGTAGTAGTTCCTGATTGTCGCGGTGTACTCGCGCCCGTTCTCGTCCTGCTTTATAACCTCCGTCTCCGTATAGAAGAGCGGGTTGTTCGCGCTGTCGCGCGTGTAGGCGGGCTTGTACACCTGCGGGTCGAAGCGCAGCAGCGTGTTGCCCTGCGAGTCGAGCAGGTAGCACGATTCGCCCTTGTAATCGTAGATGATGTAGCCCATGTACATCTTCATCGCGGGCTCGTCGATCTCGGTCGGGACGTAAACGCCGTACCACTCGCTGTCATCGGGCTTAATGACCTCGACGGCGTACTCGGTCCCCTTCCTGTACGAGAAGACGGACGTCAGCTTGAACGGCGGCGCGACCTTCGCCACCGCGTGCGTGCCGCCGTCGTAGACGGTGTCGGTGAAGTAGTAGCCCTTCGCGCGCAGATCCGCGTCCGACGCGGGCGAAAAGCCCTCGGCGGTCGTCTTTTTGCGCGACATGACGGCGGCGAGCGAGTCGCCGACGCGTATCGTCTTCGACGCGGCCGTCTCGCCGGACGTCTCCGGCTCGGCAGAAGGATCTTCTGCAGAAGGATCTTCTGCGGAAGGTGCTTCGGCAGAAGGATCTTCTGCGGAAGGTGATTCCGCGGAAGGAACTTCCGCAGGCGGCGTCCCGGTGCTGTCCGCCCCGCCGTCAGTCGTCGGGGGTGTTGTGTCCGTCGTCTCAGTCTCCGCGGCTTGGGTGCGCGGTATAAAGGAGACGTCGTAATAACCGCGCTGCCAAAGGAGCGCCGCCGCCGCGACGGCGGCGAGCGGCACGGCCGTCAGTATGCGAAGTAGTTCGCGTTTCAACATATGGTATACCCTGTCTGATATTTGCGGTAGGATGGTGCAAACGGTGCGGTTTGCGTCGTATGTTGTCAAGCTGTCTGCGACCGGCGCGGTACGCGCGTCTGCCTTCAACTGTCTGTTTCCTTATGACTTCTGCGTGCGGATATGACGAACAGCGTGCGGTTTCGCGCCGGTTCCGGCGGAAAGCGGCTTCTGTATGCGCCGCTGTCCGCCGGCTGTGCCGGTGCTGCCGTCATCGGCTGCGCTTTGCTTTTATATTTCGCCGTCTTCGTCTTTGACGTCGGCGAGTTCTATGTCGTCGCCGGGACGCTCCGAGGAGTTGTACGAGCCGTCGGCGGCGCTGCCGCGCGAATCATCGCCGCCGCTTTCGCCGTGCTCATCTTCCCCCTCGACGCACGGCAGCGACGCGAGCCCGATCGTGACCGCGCCATCGGCGGGGCGCATGACGCGCACGCCGGCGGCGCTGCGCCCGCAGATGCGGACGTCGGACGCGGCGAAGCGGATCACGGTGCCGTCGTCGGTCATGACGAACAGGTCGTCCGTCAGCTCGACGAGCGCGGCGGCGGTCAGCGCGCCGGTCTTCTCGTTTAAAACATGGCAGATCACGCCCTTGATGTTGCGGCCCTTGACGGGGAAATCGGCGGGTGCGGTCAGCTTGCCGAAGCCGTTCTCGGTCAGCGTCATTATATACTTTTCGCTGTCCGACGGCTTTATCGCGAACATCCCGATAACTTCGTCGAGGTTCGTGAAGTCGGCGGCGCCGCCCGTTTCGTTTTCGTCTGCGGCGTCGGTTTCGTCCTCGTCCTCGCCCTCCAGCACGCCGGCGCTGTTTTCGATGCTCCAGCGGTCGCCGAGCTTGATCGCAAAGACGCCTCTGGATGTGCGTCCGGTTTCCCGTATCGCCGACTCGTCGAATCTGGCGGCGAGGCCGGAGCGCTTCGCGACGAATATGGTGCTGTCGCCGTCGGTCAGGCAGACGAAGCTGAGCTCGTCGCCCGGGCGCAGGCCGATCGCTATCTTTCCGCCCTTCATGCGCGAGTCGAACTCGGCGAGAGGCGTGCGCTTTATCATGCCGTAGCGCGTGCACATGACGAGCGACGCGCCTTCGTTGTCGGAGAACGAGCTGATCGACAGCATCGCTGTCACGCGTTCGCCGTCGCCGAGCTGCAGCAGGTTGACGAGGTTAGCGCCCTTGGACGTGCGCGACGACTCGGGCAGCTCGAACGCGCGCTTGCGGTAGACGCGTCCGCGGTTCGTGAACATGAGCAGCGTCGAATGCGAGTGCACGACGGCGATCGTGACGACCTCGTCCTCCTCCTTCGTGCCCATGCCGACGACGCCCCTGCCGCCGCGGTGCTGCGCGCCGTATGCGTCGGCGGGCATGCGCTTGATGTAGCCGTCGCGCGTCATCGTGACGACGCATTGGTGGCGGTCGATGAGATCCTCGATGATGATCTCCTCGCCCGTCTCGACGATCTCGGTGCGGCGGCTGTCGCCGAAGCGGCGCTTTATCTCGAGCATGTCGGTTTTTATGATCTCGTCGATCTTGCGCGGGTCGCCGAGGATGGATTTGAACTCGGCGATCGCGGCGTACAGCTTCGCGAGCCGGTCCTCGACCTTCTGGCGCTCGAGCCCGGTCAGGCGGCCGAGCGTCATGTCGACGATCGCCTGTGATTGCGCCTCGGACAGCGAGAAGCGCTCGGACAGCCTCTCCTTCGCGTCCGGCTGCGACGCGGACGCGCGTATGATGGACACGACCTCGTCGATGTTGTCGATCGCGATCTTATAACCCTCGTATATGTGCGCCTCCGCCTCCGCCTTAGCGAGGTCGTAGCGGACGCGCCGCGCGACGACGTCGCGCTGGTGCGCGATGTAGTGGTTCAGCAAGTCCTTGAGCGGCAGCGTCTTGGGCTCGCCGTTCACGAGCGCAAGCATGTTTATCGCGCAGGTCGACTGGAGCGAGCAGTTCTTGTAGAACTGGTTGAGGATCACCTGTCCGTTTGCGTCGCGGCGGTACTCGACCACGATGCGCATGCCGTCGCGGCCGCTCTCGTCGCGTATGTCCGTGACGCCCTCGATGCGCTTCTCGCGCACGAGGTCGGCCATCTCCTTGACGAGCGCGCTCTTGTTGAGCATGTACGGTATCTCGGTGATGATGATGCGGTGGTGCTCCTCCTCGACGGTCGCGCGCGAGCGGACGGCGACGCGTCCGCGGCCGGTGGCGTATGCCTCGAGTATGCCGCCCGCGCCGTAGGCTATCGCGGCGGTCGGGAAGTCGGGGCCCTTGATGCACCTCATAAGGTCGTAGACGGTCGCGTCCGGGTTCTCCATCAGCAGAATCGTGCCGTCGATGACCTCGCCTAAATTGTGCGGCGGGATGTTCGTCGCCATGCCGACCGCGATGCCGACGCTGCCGTTTACGAGTATGTTCGGGAAGCGCGACGGCAGAACGGCCGGCTCTTCGCGCGTGTTGTCGAAGTTGCGGTCCATTCTGACCGCGTTCTTGTCGATGTCCCGGAGCATTTCGTCGGCAAGGCGGGCGAGGCGCGCCTCGGTGTAGCGGTATGCGGCGGGGCCGTCGCCGTCGACGTTGCCGTAGTTGCCGTGGCCTTCGACGAGCGGGTAGCGCAGCGAAAACGGCTGCGCCATGCGCGCCATCGTGAGGTAAACGGCGGTGTCGCCGTGCGGATGGTAGCGGCCGAGCACGTTGCCGACCGTCGTCGCGCTCTTGCGGAAGGGCTTGTCGGCGGTCAGGTTGTCCTCCCACATCGCCCAGAGGATGCGGCGCTGGCCGGGCTTAAGCCCGTCGCGGACATCCGGCAGAGCTCGCGCCGTGATGACCGACATGGAGTAGGCGAGGAACGACTGGCGCACCTCGCCAGCCATATCGACCTGCTTTATCTTCTGCCCCGGGAATGAGTAGTCTTCCTTGTTTGACATGTGCGCTCTCTCTTCTTTATAGCTTTGCTATGGTAATGATTTTTCTTTTTATAAATTTATCCGGTTATATCGGATTTTCCGTGCGCGGGGGGTTTTCCCCGTCTTTGCTCTTATATATCCAGATTCGTCGCGTACTTGGCGTTGGCTTCTATGAATTCGCGGCGGGGTTCGACGCGGTCGCCCATCAGCATGGAGAACACCTCGTCGCAGACCATCGCGTCGGTGATCTCGACGCGGCGGAGCGTGCGCGTTTCGGGGTTCATCGTCGTCTCCCAGAGCTGCTCGGCGTCCATTTCGCCGAGACCTTTATAGCGGTCGGCGCTGACGGGCAGGTTCTTTTCGCCCGCGAGCAGCTTGATATAGCGGTCGCGCTCCTCGTCGGAGTAGGCGTACATCTCCTGCTTGCCGCGGTAAACCTTGTAAAGCGGCGGCTGCGCGAGGTAGACGTGCCCGTTCTCGATGAGCGGCGTCATGTGGCGGAAGAAGAACGTTAAAAGCAATATCCCGATGTGCGCGCCGTCGACGTCGGCGTCGGCCATGATGATGATCTTGCCGTAGCGCAGCTTCCCCTCGTCGAAGTCCTCGCCGATGCCGCAGCCAAGCGCCTGTATGATCGGTATCAGCGACTGGTTCGTGTAGACCTTGTCGAGCCGCGCCTTTTCGACGTTGAGCACCTTGCCGCGCAGCGGCAGGATCGCCTGGAACTTGCTGTTGCGGCCGTCCTTCGCGCTGCCTCCCGCGGAGTCTCCCTCGACGAGGTACAGCTCCGTCAGCTCGGCGCTGCGCTCCTGACAGTCCGCGAGCTTGCCCGGCAGCGAGCTGCCTTCTAGCACGCTCTTGCGGCGCGTCAGCTCGCGCGCGCGGCGCGCCGCCTCGCGCGCCCTTGCGGCGCCGAGCGCCTTGTCGACGATCGCCTTCGCGCACGCGGGCGTCTCCTCGAGGTATTCGCCGAGCTTCTCGTACACCATGTTCTCGACGAACGCGCGTATGTCGGTGTTGCCGAGCTTCGTCTTCGTCTGCCCCTCGAACTGCGCCTCCGGCAGCTTGACGGACACGACGGCGCAGATGCCCTCGAGCACGTCGTCGGCAGTCAGCGGCCTGTCGTCCGACTTCATGGCGCCCGACTTGCGCGCGTAATCGTTGATGGCGCGCGAAAGCGCGCGTTTGAAGCCCGTCTCGTGGCTGCCGCCCTCGGCCGTGTTGATGTTGTTCGCGAACGTCAGCAGCATGTTCGAGTAGCCGTCGTTATACTGCAGCGCGACTTCGGCGCAGCGGTAGGTCGCCTCGTCGGAGCGCTTCATATATATCACATCGGGATGGATCGGGTCGCTGTGCTTGGCGGCCGTCAGATGCTCGACGAACGAGCGGATGCCGCCCTCGTAGTAATACGTCTTCGTCTTGACGGCGGCCTTCTCGTATGCGGACGCGTCGCCTTCGTCGTCGTCGCCGAAAATATCGCCCGACCGTGTTTGCGCGTTCCCGTCGGATTCGCCGGAGCCGGAGTCTTCCTCCGCGTCGGCCTCGGCTTCCTCGTCCGCGCCGGCGCAGAGGCGTTCGGGGCGCTCGTCGCGCAGAATGATCGACAGTCCGGCGTTTAAAAACGCCTGCTCGCGCAGCCGCGTCTCTAGCGTGCTGAAGTCGAAGCGTATGTCCTCGAAGATCTCGCGGTCGGGCATGAAGCGCACGTACAGGCCGTCGGACATGCCGTACAGCGGGTCCGGGTCGGGCGCGTTCTCGACCTCGGCGAAGGGGCGCGCCACCTTGCCGCGCTCGAAGCGCTCGGTGTAGCGCCGGCCGCCGTAGCGGTTCTCTATCTCCATCCACTCGGACAGCGCGTTGACGACGCTCGCACCGACGCCGTGCAGACCGCCCGATATCTTATACCCCGACTCCGCGCCGCCGAACTTGCCGCCCGCGTGCAGCACCGTGAAGACGACCTCGAGCGTCGGTATGCCCATCTTGTGGTGTATCGCCGCGGGAACGCCGCGGCCGTTGTCGCGCACGGATACGGAGCCGTCGGCGTGCAGCACGACGCGGATGTGCGTGCACACGCCCGCCATCGCCTCGTCGATCGAGTTGTCGACTATCTCGTAGACAAGATGGTGCAGCCCTCTCGGTCCGGTCGAACCGATATACATGCCGGGGCGCTTGCGCACGGCCTCGAGCCCCTCGAGCACCTGTATCTGCTCCTCGCCGTATTCGCCGTTTTTCGCCGCGGCGTTACTGCCTGCCGCCGCCGCGGCATCCTTTAAATCCAAGTTGTTCGTTTCTTTCTCCATATCGTCCTTAAACATCAATCAATACACCCTGTTAGATAATGATTTTGCGCTGATCGGCGAGAGCCACAGCGTCCCGTCGCGCGTGAGCACGAAGGAGCGCGGTATCGCGGCGGAACCGTCCGTCGCGTCGGTTCTTACGCGCCCTCCGGCTTCGGCGGCCGATAAAAGCCGCCTTGTTCCCTCCGCGACGCGGACGTCGTCGATGTTGAATATGCCGATTATGGTATCGTCCGGCACTCCGATTCCGCCTCCGATGTGCATATGGCCCTCACCTTTTTAAACGGTTTTCGTCCGCCGCGGTGCTAACGCGCCGCGACGATTTTTTTGCG
>DBRA01000047.1:23900-26583 GCA_002305445.1 Clostridiales bacterium UBA1380
GCTTCGCGGAACGCCCGCCGTCACACCTCGATCACGTGCGCGTTCGGCAAGTCGACGGTGTCGCACGTGCTGATTATCACCTGCCGGCCGGCGAGCCGCTCGAGCAGAAACGCCCGCCGTCACACCTCGATCACGTGCGCGTTCGTCAAGTCGACGGTGTCGCACGTGCTGATTATCACCTGCCGGCCGGCGAGCCGCTCGAGCAGAAACGCCCGCCGCTCCTTATCCAGCTCCGACAGCACGTCGTCGAGCAGATAGACCGGATGCTCGCCGGACGCCGCCGCGAAGAGCTCGCCCTCGGCGAGCTTCATTGCGACCGCCATCGACCGCTGCTGCCCCTGGCTCGCGAAGCGGCGCCCGTCCGCGCCGCCGAAGCTGACCTCGATGTCGTCGTGCTGCGGCCCGAACAGCGTCGTGCCCGCTTCGCGCTCGCGCTGTGCCATCGCGTCCGCCAGCTCCATGTATATATCGGCGGCGGCGCTGCGCCCGGCCGACACGGCCGGTGTGTCCGCGGGGTCTTCGCCCGCAGCGCCGTCGCGGCTCTGCCCGCCCGCGTCATAGTCCGGCATGAATCCGTCCGCCGCGTGGTCGGGCGACGTCGCGGGGCCGTTTATGCCGTCATGCCCGTCCTTGAGCGGCGGCAGCGGCGCGCCTTTGCGCGATACCGACCACCGCTCGGCGGTCGTCTGAAGCAGCGGCACATGGCGCTCGCGGTCGGGCTTCACGTCGAGGCCATATAGCTCCAGCCGCGCGCCGTCCGCGCCGAAGGCGGCCTTCGCCGCCTCGCTCTGCGCGTCGGTGACATAGCGCAGCGAAGCGTCCGGCACGCCCGTCATCTGGCGGCAGAATTCGGCGAACCACGGCGACAGCGTGCGCACGAAGCGCGCCCGCTCGTCTGTCAGCACGCCGCAGAGCCCGGCGTAGATGAAGTTCCAGTCGAGCCGCTGCGCGTTGAACGCGCTCTCGCTGATGAGCCCGTCGCGGTAGCCGCGCAGCAGCGCGTTGCGCTGCTTCAGCGCGTCCGCCCACTCGGCGTACGCCGCGACGTACTGCGGCAGGAACTGTCCGAGCGCGCAGTCCATGAACGACCTGCGGTTATCGGGCGCGCCCTGCACGAGCGACAGGTGGTCGGGGCAGAACAGCACCGAGCGGAACCGCCCGAGCATCTCCCGCGCGCCGGACATGGCGCGCTTTCCCTCGTAGAACGTCTTTACGACGGCGCCCGCCGTCTGACCGGTCAGACCTTGACCGGCAGAGCCGTTCGCACCCTGCACCGCCGCGCTTGTCAGGTTCATGCCCAGCGAGCGGAGCGGGCTGTTTTCGCCGCGCTCCGAGACGTATTCGATGCGCACCGACGCCGTCGTCTCGCCGAAGCGGAGCATATCCGTGTCGCGGACGGCGCGGTAGGCGCGCCCGCGCGAGAAGATGTAGGCGGCTTCGATTATATTCGTCTTGCCGCGGCCGTTCTCGCCGGACAGGACGTTGACGCCGTCTTCGAAGCGGGCGTCGAAGCTCTCGAGCGACCGGTAGTTTCGTATCGATATGCTTTTCAGGAGCAATCCGTCCCGCCTCCTTTGCGTCTGTGTGAGTGCGGCGAGGTCAACGCCGCGTTATCGGCTGCTGTTTCGCGTCTGCCGCGTTCGCAAACCCGCCGGATTCGCGCGCCGATGCAAAGCTGCATGTAAATCCCGCCCGCGTTCGTATCGGAGTGCGTCCGCCCGCGTCCGGCCGGGCGCCATTACGCTTTGGCTTCGAGCAGCAGCTCTCCGACACGGTCCGCGAAGTCGCGGTCGGCGGCCATCTCCTTGTCGACGAACTCGATCGAGTTGAGAATCGTCGTGTGGTCGCGGCCGAACATCTCGCCGATCTGCTTCAGCGACATCGACGTCGTCTGGCGTATGAGGTAGACGGCGACGTTGCGCGCGTTCTTTATGCCCGCGGTGCGCGACTTGCCGCAGATGTCATCCTCCGTCACGGAGAAGAACATCGACGCGAGCTGGATGCAGCGCTTCGCGCGCTCGCTGTCGGACATCTCGGGGCGGATGAACTCCGGCACGGCCGAGCTGACCGTATCCATCGTGATCTCCGCTCCGGAAAGGAACGTCAGCGCCTTCAGCTTCTTGATCGCGCCCTCGAGCTGGCGGATGTTCTCCTTCAGCTTCGTCGCGAGGAACGCGTACACCTCGTCCGACAGCCTCAGGTTGACCGCCTCCGCCTTCGAGCGCAGTATCGCGAGCCGCAGCTCGTAGTCGGGCGCGTGGACGTCGGCGATCAGCCCCGACTCGAAGCGCGTCCGCAGACGGTCCTCGAGCGTCTTCATCTCGTTCGGCGGCCGGTCGGACGTCATGACGATCTGGTGACCGACCTCAAACAGCGCGTTGAACGTGTGGAAGAACTCCTCCTGCGTCGACACCTTGCCCGCGATGAACTGCACGTCGTCGACGAGCAGCACGTCGGCGCGGCGGTACTTGTCGCGGAACGCCTCCGTCGTCTTGTTCTGGATGCACATGATCAGCTCGTTCGTGAAGTCCTCGCCCTTGGCGAGCACGACGAGCGGGCGCGGCCGGCGCGCGAGCAGCACGTTCGTCATCGCGTAGAGAAGGTGCGTCTTGCCCAGCCCCGACGGGCCGTATATGAACAGCGGGTTGTACACCTTGCCGGGGTTGTTGGCGACGTTGGTGCA
>DBRA01000047.1:26624-28422 GCA_002305445.1 Clostridiales bacterium UBA1380
TCGGTGCCGGTCCTGACGCCGGGCAAAAACGGGTTCTCCGGCGGCTCCGCCTCCTCGACGATGATCAGCTGCGTCGACGGCGAGATGCACTTGTGGATGATGTCCCGCAGGTCGTGCTCGTATTCGGCGGTCAGCGCGTCGTGCGCCATTTTCGGCGCGGCGATAACGACGGCTCCCGTATCCGCGTGAGCGATACGGGAGTCGCCGAGCCACATGTCGACCGCGGTCCTTGCGCGGCCGTAGTTGGAGACGAGCTCTGTCCGCAGCGTCTCCATAAGCAGTCTTTTATCAAGCTTATCCGGCATGCGATAAGTTCTTTCTTATTATTATTATATATCGCTTTATTATATCATAAAGCGGCGCAGTTGTCAATCCGCACGGCGCGCGGCGGACGGCGCGCCGCGTTCGTGTTGCAAAACGCGGTTTTGTGGGATATAATATGTGAAACGGATTTTGCCGGAGGGACGAACGGATGAACGAAGCGGGAACGACGATAGCGGCGGTGTCGACGCCGCGCGGGGTGGGCGGCGTCGCCGTCATACGCATAAGCGGCCCCGACGCCGCGGGCGTATTGTGCCGCTGCTTCGCCCCCGGCAGAGGCGGCGATGAGGGCGCGGCGGGCGCGGGCGGCGAGCGCTCCGCTTCCGCATCGCTCTTCCCCGACCGCGCCGCGGTGTTCGGGCGCGTGGTGGACGAAAACGGCGACGTCGTCGACGAAGCGCTCGCGACGCTTTTCCGCGCGCCGCGCTCGTTCACGGGCGAGGACGTCGCCGAGATATCGTGCCACGGCGGCATCGCGGTCACGCGTGACGTGCTCGACGCCGTATTCGCCGCCGGAGCGGCGCCCGCCGCGCCCGGCGAGTTCACACGCCGCGCGTTTTTAAACGGCAAGCTGTCGCTATCGCGCGCGGAGGCGGTCGGACGCATCATCTCCGCGGCGACGTCGGAGCAGCGCCGGCTCGCGACGGTGAGCGCGCGCGGCGCGCTTTCGCGCGGCATCAGCGCCGCGGCGGACGGTCTTTTGCGCGCCGTGTCGGAGCTGTGGGCTATCGTCGATTACCCCGACGAGACGGTCGACGTCGCGCGCGCGGCGGACCTCGACGCGCAGCTGTGCGAATCGGCGGAGAGAATCGACGCGCTCGCCGCGACGTACAGGCGCGGCCGCGCGATCGCCGACGGCGTGCGCACCGTCATCGCCGGACGGCCGAACGTCGGCAAATCGTCGCTTTATAACGCATTGTGCGGCTCCGACCGCGCCATCGTGACATCAGAGCCGGGCACCACGCGCGACATACTCGAGACGACGCTGCCCTTCGGCGGCGTGACGCTGCTGCTCGCCGACACGGCAGGCGTGCGCGAGGGCGCGGGCGAGGCGGAGCGCATCGGCGTCGACCGCACGCGCGGCGCGATCGAGTCGGCGGAGCTGATCTTCGCGGTGTTCGACGGCTCGTCGCCGCTGACGCGCGAGGACTATGAGCTCGCCGATTACATCGCGTCGCAGAGCTGCGACAAGNNCTCCGCGCCGTCTTCGGACGGCTCATCCCTGTGTCGCCCGCGACGGGCGCGGGGCTGGACGAGCTTGAGAAGTCGGTCGCGGAGCTTTTCGAGACGGGCGGCGGCGACGCCGGCGGCGCGGTGCTGTTCGAGAGCAGGCAGTATGCCGCGGTGTGCCGCGCTCGCGCTCTGCTCGGCGAGGCGCGCGATCTGCTCGCGCGCGGCGGGGAGATCGACGCGGTCGGCACGCTCGCGGAGTCGGCGCTGACGGAGCTGTGGTCGGCGGACTCGCGCGCCGCCGGCA
>DBRA01000047.1:28528-31602 GCA_002305445.1 Clostridiales bacterium UBA1380
AGTCTGTTGCTTCAAGCGCAATCGGCCGACGGCGTATGCGCAGAAAAATTGAAAGCTGTTAATTAATCAGTCGCGCCTTCTCGACGAGGTGAGGATGACGCCGATGATCACGGCGACCACCGCGATGACGATGGCGCCTATGATCCACGCGACCCAGTTCGTGCCGCCGTCGTCGGCACCGTTGCCGCCTATGCCGGTGTCGCTGCCGACGGGGTTCGTCCCGCCGGGCGCGTTCGTTCCGCCGGGGTTCGTCGTTCCGCCGGTGCCGCCTGTGGTGCCGGGCGCGTTCGTGCCGGACGGGGTGGTGACGGCGTTGCCGTTCGTCGTCCCCGACGTGGCGGTGCCGGTGTTGCCTGTGGTGACGGCCCCGTTGCTGTTGCCGCCGGCGGTGACGGTACCGTCGTCGGCGGTCGTGTTGACGCTCTCGCCGTTCGTTCCGGAGACAGGGTTGAGCTCGGCGAATACCGCCGTGCCGAGCAGCATAACCGTGATCGCCGTAAAAACGAGCCATGCGACCGATTTTACGCAAAACTTCATCAGTTGTTCTCCTTTTTTGAATGTATAATCGTTTAAAATCGCGGAATATATATACCGCGTCATAACATTATTGACACAAAAAAGGCTTTATATACGCAAAAAAAGCCTCCCGTCAGCCGATTGGCTCACGGGAGGCGGTGGTTACTCTGAAATGGTTATCTGCCGCAGCCGCATCCGTTGTTGCAGAGGAGGCACAGAACGCAAAGAACGACAAGAAGCCAGATGATGTCTTCAGAGTCAAGAAGATTGCAAAGACAGTTTGCCATGATTTATCCTCCATAGGCATTCCGCATATATTTCGGGAGGTAAAATTGCACTCCCGTTAACATCATATGCCCGGACATGAACTATGTGCAGATGGAGGCGTTCACTTTTTTTCTAAAATCAGCTCCTCGGAGTGCAGGAAGCGCTGCGCGGCGTCGACGCTGCCTACGCCGAACGTCGTGCTCGCGCCGCATCCGGAGCAGCTGACGGTGACGGTATCCTCTCCGAATTTGATGTCGACGTTCTCCGGCGCGGCGACGCCGCCCTCGCAGCAGCACCTGACTCCGTCGCAGGACGCGAGGTCGCGGACAACGTAGCGGACTATGTCGTAGACCTGCGGGTCGGTGTCGGGCAGGCTGCTCTTCTGGTCGCGGCGCAGCGGGCCGAATCCGCGCACGACCTTCTCGGCGCTGCTCTCGAACATGTGCATCTCGTCGGGGTCGGGCGCCTTCGCCTCCTCCGCGTCCGACGCCGCAGACTCGAGCAGCGCGTTCAGCTCGCGTATGACGCGCTCCATCGCGTCGTCGACCTTCTCGGGCATTCCGATGAACAGCGTGTCGATGCCGTAGACCGGGCACGGCAGGCAGAAGAGGTCGCGCCCGAAAAACGCGGTGCTTCCGAGCGTATGGATGTGCGGGTTCGGGCACAGCACGCACGGAGTGGTNNCCGCATTTCAGACGCAGGAGCTGAGCGGACAGCGAAAAAACGCCCACCATACTGACAACCGGCGAACCGCAGGATGGGCAGAAATAACCGACCGCTGTTTCCTTGTTGTCGATTATCATGCGATAAAAACCTCACTTATGTTACAAATTAAACGTCTATAAACTGTCTATATATCATAATAACATTATATTATGAACGTGTCAACCGTATAACCGGGAAGGAAGTGGAAAGTATGCCCGAATGGAGAGACGGCGCCGTATACGTCACGGTTACGGAGCTGTGCGGCTTCTGCTGGCGCAGCGGCGACATCGACCTGCGCATAGCGCGCACGAAACCGGCAAAGCGCGGGGCATACGACACTCTGCCGCTCGACGGCGCCGGAATACACCGCCTGCTCGAGGCTCAGGCGCATTACTCGACGGCGACTGTCGACGACCTCGAGCGCGAGCGCAGCGCGGCCGCCGCTGTCGGCGGCGCTGTACGGCGCGGCGGCGCGGCGAAGCCGTCCGGCGGCGCGTCCGCAGGCGGAATGACCGGCGACGCAACCGGTGCGGATCCGTCTGCCGGCGCATCCGGCGATGAAACCGGCAAGCCGGCCGACGGCGCATCGTCCGGCGGCGCAGACATCGCATCGTATGACGACGCGCTGTTTGACGAAGTTCTCGCGTCATTGTTCGGCGTTCCGGGCGGACTTTTCCCCGGCATACCGGACGAAGGCGGCGCGCCGCGCATGAGCTACGCGTCCGAGGTGCCGCTCGGTGTGACGCTGACATATAACGGAATCGGCGTGCGCGTCGTCGGCCGCGCCGACGGTGTCTGGTTCGACGGCCGCTACTATACGATCGAGGAGATAAAGTCCGGCCCGCGCTCGGCGTCGTACGCGGCGCGCAACCCCGCGCCCGCGGAGCTCGCGCAGGCGCTNNTAACCGAGGGCGTCAACGTCCGCATGACGTTCGCGGACAGCAGGACGGGCGAGGCCGAGTCGGCGACGCGCGCGTACACATGCGGCGAGCTGCGCGATTTCTTCGACGAGACGATAAGGCGCTACGCGCCCGTTATCGAAGCGCTCGCGCGCTTTGAGACGGGCGGGCGCGCCGCGCTCGCGAAGGCGCCGTTCCCGTACGGCGAGCCGCGCGCCGGACAGCGCGACTTCATGGTGACCGAAATGCGCGCGATCAGGGAGGGGCGGCGGCTCGTCGCGCAGGCGCCGACCGGCACCGGCAAGACGATGGCGGCGGTATTCCCCGCGCTCAAGTCGTACGCGGCCGGCCGCGTCGGGAAGATCTTCTATCTGACCGCGAAAAACCTGACCGGCTCCGCCGCGCTCGACAGCGCTAAGCGCATCGACGGCGCGCTCAAGTCCGCGGGCGCGCCGAAGTTTCTGCTCTGCTCCGTCATAGTGTCGCGCACGAAGTGCTGCGCTCTGTCTGAAGCAGGCTTCAGACAAGGCTCCTCCGGCGATGCGCAGAACGATAACGGCGACAGACTTGATGCCCAAGACGCCGGACAAAACGGCGTCGTCGCCAAGGACGCCAGCGCCGGTGCGCCTGCCGCGACCGGCGGTTCGGACGCAGCCGCATGGTACGCATCTCTGCGGGACGCATCTC
>DBRA01000047.1:31627-32625 GCA_002305445.1 Clostridiales bacterium UBA1380
TGTACGGCGGCGACCGCTCGGGCGGCGACCGCTCCGACGGCGAGTACCCCGACGACGAGGGCGAGTTCGGCCGGTCGCTTTCGCCCGAAGAGGAGCGCGAGATACTGCGCGACTTCTCGCCGGGCGGCCTTATCTCGCGCGAAATGTGGTTGGCCGCGTTCGGCTCGGGCGCGTACAAGCAGATGAAGGCGCAGAAGCCCGCCGCTCCGAGCCCCGCCGAGCGCGCCGCGCGTTTCCGCGCGAACCAGAAGGCGAAGCAGTCGCGCTCCCGCATGGAGATTAACGTCGGCGGCGGCGCGGCCGTATATAAAACGGACAAAGAGTACGGCGGCGAAACCGGCGCGGCCGGCGCTGCCTCGGTCGGCGCCGGCACGGACGGAGCGCAAAGCGCCGCCGCAAGAGCGCGCGCCCGCGGGCTTGTGCGGTCCGATTACGCGCGGTTCTACTCGAGCGAGCGGTGCAGCCCCGCCGACTGCCCGCGCGCGCGCGGCCACTACTCGCGCGTGTCCGCGGCCGTCGCAGACATCCTCGAGCACGAGACCGTCGTCGAGCGCGATGCGCTCGCGGCATACGCCGCGAAGCACTGCGTCTGCCCGTACGAGCTCGCGCTCGACGTCTCAGAGTACGCGGCGATGGTCGTGTGCGACCTCAACTACCTCTTCGACCCGCGCGTGCGCCTGCGCCGCTACTTCGCGGAGCCGTCGCCGGAGAGGAAATTCGTCTTCCTCATCGACGAGGCGCACAACCTGCCCGACCGCGCGCGCGACATCTACTCCGCCACGCTCGACAGCGCCGTCTACGACGCGCTCGCGTCGTTCTGCCGCCGCGCGAGCCGCCCGATGACGGCCGAAGCCGCGACTGCGATGGCCGATACGGTGCGCGGCTGGGCGCCGCTGTGCGGCGATAACATCGCCGCCGACAGCGAGGGCGTGCTGCGCGGACAGGGTGTGTACAAGCAGCCCCCACCCGGTGCGGAGGACGCGCTGCGCCTCTTCGCG
>DBRA01000047.1:32789-53527 GCA_002305445.1 Clostridiales bacterium UBA1380
TCCGACGAGCGCATTGAGCTGCCGTACCCGTTCGACCCCGAGAACCTCGCCGTAATCGCCTACACAGGCGCGGACGTGCGCTATAACAGCCGCTCCGACACGATCGGCGACGTCGTGTCGGTCATCCACGCGACGGCGGCGGCGAAGCCCGGCAACTATATAGTCTTTCTGCAATCGTACGATTATATGCGCGCGGTCGCCGGACTTTACGCGCAGCGCTACCCGAACGAGCGGCTCGTCATACAGTCGCGCGGGATGGGCGAGCGGCGCAAGGAGGAGTTTCTTTCGTCGTTCCGCGAGGACACGGCGCAGATCGGCTTCTGCGTCCTCGGCGGCGCGTTCGCCGAAGGCGTCGATCTGCGCGGGAACAGGCTCGTCGGCGTCGTTATCGTCGGCGTCGGGCTGCCCGTCGCGACGATCGACCGCGCCGTCGTCGCCGACTACTACGAGCGCACGCGCGAGGACGGATACGCCTACGCATACGTCTACCCCGGCATGATCAAGGTGCAGCAGGCGGCGGGCCGCGTCATACGCTCGCGCGACGACCGCGGCGTCGTCGTGCTCGTGGACGACCGGTACGCTGGGCGCGACTACATGAAGCTGTTCCCGGACAGCTGGCGACATGCGCGCCTTGCGCGCTCTCCCGCGGCCGTGGCGTCGGCGCTGCGCCGCTTCTGGAGCAAATGACGCAGGCGGATGGGGCGGCTGATTGCATATAGCAGCATCGGTAGTTAATGCGCAAGCGGCAACGGCAGGCTGCGAGCACGAAAAAAAGCGAAGCCTTCTCGCGAAGGCTTCGCATATGCGGCAGGATGTGCTACATCTTTATCCACTTTCCGAACCGGTAGTAGAGGAGGAACGTGATGCTGGACACCGACCACGATATCGGGTACGCGATGAAAACGACGCGGATATCGTTGAAGATCGGCTGCAGTATCGACACGAGCGTCACGCGCAGCGCGCAGATGCAGACGGCGGTGATGATCGTCGACTGCAGCGGCGAGCCGGCTCCGCGCACGACGCCGGAGAGCACCTCCGTCGCCGAAAAGATGCAGTAGAACGGAGCTAAATAGTGCATAGCGATCAGCCCGTAGCGAACCGCCTCGGCGTTCTGCTTCGTGAATATCTGAAGCAGCGGCTCCGACACCAAAAACACCACGACCGCTCCCGCCGCCGACACGGCGAAGCCGAGCAGCACCGCCGTTATCGCGCCGCGCTTCACGCGGTCGAGCTTGCGCGCGCCGATGTTCTGGCCGACGAACGTCGTCGCCGCGAGTCCGAACGCGTTGAGCGGCATGTATAGGAAGCCGTCGATCTTGCCGAAGGCGGCGTTGCCCGCCATCGCGTCGGGGCCGAAGACGTTGATGTTCGTCTGTATCAGCATGTTGGATACGGCGTACAGCACGCCGGAAAGCCCCGCCGGAATGCCTATCTTTATCGCCTGCAGCAGAATGTGGCCGTGGATGCGGATCTTTTGCGGGCGGAGCCGCCAAGGCGCGTTCTCGCGCATCAGCGTGACGATCACGAGCACGGCGGCGACGATCTGCGACAGCACCGTCGCCCACGCGACGCCCGCGACGCCCATGTTGAGCGCGACGACCGCTATGACGTCGACGATGACGTTGATTATGCCGCTGATGAAGAGGTACCACATCGGGCGGCGCGAGTCGCCGACGGCGCGCAGCACGCCCGCGCCAATGTTGTAGAGCATTATCGGCACCATTCCGCCGAAGTAGATGCGAAGATATAAGAGGCTGCTGTCGAAGACGCGGTCCGGCGTTTTCATAAGACGCAGCAGCGCGGGCGACAGCCCGATTCCGACGGCGGTCAGAAACACTCCGCATATGATGGCGAGCGCGAAAGAGGTATGTACGGACTTGTGCAGGTTTTCTTCGTCGGCGGCTCCGCGGTAGCGGGCTACGACTATGCCGACGCCGGCGCCGAGCCCCATGAAGAAGCTGGTGAGCAGCGATATCAGCGAGCCGGTCGAGCCGACCGCGGCTATCGCGTCCGAGCTGACCCACGCGCCGACGACGGCGGCGTCGACGGTGTTGTACAGCTGCTGGAACAGGTTGCAGAAGAGTATCGGCAGCGAGAACAGGAGCAGCTCCTGCCAGATTGAGCCAACGGTTAAGTCCCGCGGGGGTTTTACCTTAAAACGCAGCTTTCTTTGCTGCGTCTCGGTCTGTGTTTCGTTCATACGGAGCCTTTCTTTGAGCGTAAAAAAGCGGCGCATAAAGCGCCAACGGCAATATTATAGTCTTCTCGCGCAAATAAGTCAAGAAACGTTTTCGCCGCGGCGCAATATCGTCGAGAACGCGCACGGCGCGAAACTTCCGCCGCCGTCTTTTCGTCAGAAAGTACAAGAAAAATGGAAGAATTTGAGGTGTATCGCCGTGCGTTACATAATCCGCGCGCTCGTCGCGCTTCTGACGCTCCTCGCCGTCGCGGTCCTGACCTGCCTCGGCGCGGTGTTCTTACTCGAGCGCGGGCCGTCGCCCGCCGCGAAGCGGCTCTTTGTGCTGACCGTCAAGGAGACGAGCGCGGTCGGATTTTTAGCCGATATCTTCCTCTCCGACGAAGAGGTGGCGGAGATATTGTCTACGCGCGCGGCGGTCGAGGCGGCGGAGGCCGCCGACGGCGTGCGCACCGACGTTTCTCTTATAAACATAGCCGCGGATACGACGTCCGAACCGGACGACGCGGAATCGGCATCTGCTGATGCGGCATCTGCTGATGCGGCGTCGGAAACGGACGCGGATGCGGCCGATACGTCGGCGGCCGCGCACGCGGTTACGGCGCCTGCCGCAGAGACGGTGCCGCCCGCCGACGACGACGCGTCCCCCGAAACGTACGCGATAAACGGCAGGCCGGTCGACCCAGGCATCGAGATCGAGGAGGTCGCCGGCGAATACTACAACGGCGTCATGATGATCGTGCGCGATCCGAAGCGCGTCGCGATGGGCACGCCCGACGTGTTCGGCTACGATCAGCCGGGGCTGTCGCTGCGGAAAATGTGCGACAAGTTCGGCGCGATCGCGGGCATCAACGGCGGCGGCTTCCACGACCCGAACGGCAAGGGCACGGGCGGCGCGCCGACCGGCATCGTCATCCGCGGCGGCGAGATCGCGTGGGGCAGCGAGACCGAAACGGTCAGCATGATCGGATTCACCGCGGACGGCGTGCTCGTCGTCGGGTCGATGACGGGGCGGCAGGCGCTCGACGCCGGCGTCGAGTTCGGCTGCAGCTTCGGCCCCGCGCTGATCGTGAACGGCGAGGCGCGCAACAAGTACGGGCCGCTCGGCGGCGGGCTCAATCCGCGCACCGCGATCGGCCAGCGCGCGGACGGCGCGGTTCTGCTGCTCGCGATAAACGGACGCCAGCTCGGCTCGCTCGGCGCGACGCACGACGACGTCGTCTCCGTCATGCTCGCCTACGGCGCCGTGAACGCGTCCAACCTCGACGGCGGCGCGTCGACGCTCATGATGTACGACGGCGAAACGCTCAACAACAGCGCCTACGTCTACGGCGAACGCGTCCTCGCCACGGCGTTCCTTGTGCTGAAATAGACCGAAGGATTCCGAAGGGCGATCGGAAAGCCCTTTGGCCGCTCCCGCTGGAGCGGAATCCTGCTTTAAGCTGAAGTTAAGACATAACACGAAGCGTGAGACCTCACCCCTCGGGCGAGCAACAACCCCCCGCGGCGCTGACCGCCGCGTAACAGGGAGAACATATGAAAAGCAGATTCTGGAGCATCTACACAGGAGCTACGGCGGCGCTCGTCGCAGTCGCGGCTTTGTCGCTGACGCTGTTCGGCTTCGCGCTCGCCGCATATGAGCGCACGCGCCCGCAGCACATCATCGACGCGTATCTGTCCGCGCTGAACGCCCCCGCATCCGCGGACGGCTCGGGCGCGGACGCTGACGGCGCGCGGGCCGCGTCCGCCTCCGAAGGCGTCGCGCTGACCATGCGCGACGGGACGGTGCTGCCCGCGACGGCGGCTGCGCTGCGCTCCGCGGCGGCGGCGTTATATGCGGACGCGTCATATGCATCTGACGCTGCTGACGCGGCCATAGCTGCGTCAGACGACGACGGCGCGCTGCTCGGCGAAGCCGCGGCGGCGGCGCTGATACCCGACGGCGCGCGCTGGAGCTGCGCCGCCGTGCCGGGCGAGCCGTCCGCGTACGCCTTCTCCTGCGGCGGCCGCGAGATATTCACGCTGACGCTGACCGAAGCGGGGCGCGACTTCGGCTACGCCGTACCCGCCGCCGGACCGGCGGAGCTCGTTGTCGACCCGCTCGATACGCCCGCCGCGTCGCTGCTCGGCACGTATACGGCGACGCTGCTCGCGCCGCACGGCGCGTCGGTCGCGGTGAATGGCGCGGTGCGCGCGCCCGGCGAGACCGTGTCCGCCGCGCGAGCTGACGTATTCGGCTCGGAGCGCGACGAAGCCGACGTCTACACGCTGACGCTCGCCGCCGGCGCGCGCGTCTCCGTGACGCTCGATGGCAGCCCGCTCGCCGAGGGCGTAATCTCGCGCGGTACGGGCACCGACGAAGGTGCCGTCGTCGACCTTGCGGGCGGGCGGTTCCGCGCGTTCGCTCATATGCGCGCGGACGGCGCATACGGCGCCGAAGTCGACCTCGCGCGCGCGTACTTCGACTCGCTGACGGCGGATTACACGGTCACGGTGCCGGCGCACGCGTCCGTCGCGGTCGGCGGCGTGGCGCTGACGGCCGACAACTGCGCCGTGACGCCGCTTGCGTCTGACGCAACTGACAGCTACGCCGCGCGCGTCAACGCGGCGGCGGGCGGGCTCGTCAGCTATACCGTGCGCGCGCGCTACGGCGGCATCGCCGTCGCCGTCGACGGCGTCTACGCCGGCGCGCTGAGCGACTGCTCCGCGCCGTACAAAACGCGCGCCGTTATAATAACCGCGCCGTCGGACGCGCTCGTGTATCTGAACGGCGTGTGGCTCGACCCCGGCGACGCGACGGTCGCCGTCACCTCCGGCGGCGCGCCGAAGGAGATCGAGGGGCTTGATGCGTACACGCGCGATGCGCCCGCGGTCATGAGCTACAAGGTCTCGGGGCTCTACGCCGAGCCTGTCGTGACCGCGACGGTCGGCGGCGCGGATGCGGCCGTCACCGCCGCCGACGGCGAATACGCCGTGTCGCCGCCGGACAATGCGGCTCTGCGCGAAGCGCGCGCAGGCGACGTGACGGCGTTCCTCGACGCGTATCTCGCGTACACGGCGGGCGGGCGCATCGACACCGACGCGAACTTCGCCGCCGTGATCGCGCTCGTGCTGCCGTCGTCCGACGCGGCGAAGGTGCTCTACGCGTCGAAATTCTCGTTCGGGCAGAACATACCGTACACCGTGACGGGCAAAAAGATCACGCTGCGCGATTTCCGCGCCTACGGCGGCGACTGCTTCGCGGTCAGCGTCGACATGACGATCGACCTGAAGAACTTCCGCGCCGCGCAGGACAGAATAACGGACATGCGGCTCGTGTTCGTCCGACAGTCGGACAAGTGGCTGCTCGCGAAGTTCCACCCGGGCAAGTGACCGTGCCCGCGTCCGCATAACGGCTAATAAAACAAGCGCCCGCACGGGCGCTTGTTTTTCATGTTTATGCACTTTCCGGCAGACTCGCGGAAGCAGGCGCTCTTCAGAGCGACCGGTTCAAACAGCGCACAGCGCGGCGCCGATGACGGTGCTGTACTGCGCGTGCTCCGGTATCATGAAGTGCACACTGAACATGCGCGACAGCTCCGCGAAGATGGCTTCGGCCTGCGGTACGGTCGTCAGGTTGCCGGTCAGCACGATGTCGGAAAGCCCCGCAGTGCGCGCCGCGAAGATGGATACCATGCCGACGGTCTCGAAGACCATGTTGATAAGCCCCAGCGCGATGTCGGCCTTCGAGGCGAGGTCGCTGACCTTGCCGAAGTTGGACGCGGTCATCAGGTCGCCGTAGCCGGGGATGATGTCCTTGCTCGTGATGTCCTTTATCTTGAGGTCGACCTTTTTTAAGTCGCCCTCCTTGGCGAGCTCAGCGACGTGGAGCACGTCGTCCATATTCAGAAGCTTGCGCGAGAGCCCGACGAGCGTGCCGCCTCCGACGCCGGTACCGCCGAGGTAGACGGGCGCCTCTCCCTTTTTCGCGTGCACGATCGCGGTGCCGGTGCCGAGCGACGCGATTATCGCGTCCTGCAGCGAGGAAAGGTACAGCCCGCCGAGTCCGATGCAGCGGAACTCCGGCACGACCTCGCAGTCGAGCGAGTAGAGCGGCCGCGTGCAGTACGAGCTGCCCGCGCCCGTGATCATAACTTTTTCGATGTCGGCGAGTTCAAGTCCGTTTTCGTCCGTGAACTTGCCGAACGCGCCGTAGATCGAGGTGATCGGGTCGTTCGCGCGCACGAAAAGCGGCTTCATAAGCGCGCGCTGTGCTCCGGAGCCGGAAAAACCGACGATTTTCGTCGTGCTTCCGCCGACGTCGATACCGATAACAACGCTCATGACAACATTTCCTTTGCTTTTTTGTGCTATTATACCTCTTTATTGTAAAGATTTCAACCTTGTGATATAATAAAGGGCGAATGCGCGGTTATGCGCATAATTATTCATATCCGGAGAATGATGTGATCTCGTCAAAGGAAGCGGTCAGACGTGCTCTGAGCGGTAAAAAGCTGTATATCTTCGACCTGGACGGCACGGTCTATTTGGGCGGACGCGCGTTCCCGTTCGCCGTCGACTATATAAACGAACTGCGGCGCGCGGGCAGGCGCGTGCTGTTTTTCACGAACAACGCGAGCCGCGGCCGCGCGTTTTATTATAAGAAGCTCGCGGACATGGGCTTTACGCCCGCGCCCGGCGAGATCCTGACGTCCGGCGACGTGACTGCGGATTATATCGCGCGCAACCATGCCGGCGCGTCGGTGTATCTGCTCGGCACGCCCGAGCTGCGCCGCGACTTCGCCGCCGCCGGCGTGCGCCTTGTCGGCGACGATGAGGGCTGCGGCGATGCGAACCGCTACGCCGCCGATGCTGCCGACCCGCACGTCGACATCGTCGTCACGAGCTTCGACACGACGCTGACATACGCGCGGCTCGACGCGGCGTGCCGCTACATCCGCGCGGGCGCCGCATATTTATGCACCCATCCCGACTTCAACTGCCCGACCGAGCGCGGCTTCATGATCGACAGCGGCGCGATCGCCGCCGCCGTCACGGCGTCGACGGGTGTGGTGCCGACGTATTTCGGCAAGCCGTACCCGACGGCCGCGGCCGCCATATCGGCGCTGACCGGCGTGCCGCTCACCGACGCGGTCGTGTTCGGCGACCGGCTCTACACCGACATCGCGCTCGGCAAGCGCAGCGGCATGACCGCCGCGCTCGTGCTGACGGGCGAGTCGGCCGAAGCGGACGCGGACGCGCTGCCGCCCGAAGACGCGCCCGACATCGTGCTGCGCAGCCTCGCCGACGCGTGCGTCGGGTGATGTGTGCGCCGGAGCAGTCAAAGCCGCCGCATCGGCATGAATACACAGCGTATAACAACCCCCGCTCCGCGCGGGGGTTGTTTTTATGTTTATTATATCAAAACCGCGCGGACTTTGTCCGGCGGTTTTTTTGCAGCATGACAAATATCTGGATATTTCATAGAAATTTTTCCAAAGGTATTGACAACTGCATATATCCGTATATATACTATATATACAGTTAAGCAGCAAAGCAGGCAGATAAAGATGCGTATTGTACTGTCCAATCAATCAAGCACCCCGTTATACGAACAGATAAAAGACCAGATCAAGGCCGGCATTTTATCGGGCGAGCTTGCCGACGACGAAATGCTTCCTTCGATCCGCCAGCTGGCCCGGGATTTAAAGGTGAGCGTTATATCTATCACAAGGGCCTACAACGATCTCGAGCTCGAAGGATATATTCAGACTGTTCCGGGCAAAGGGTGTTATGTTAAAAAACCTCCTCAATCGGCAATAACCGTTCAATGTATGCGCGAACTGAGGGCTGTTTTTTCGAGGGCTTTGAAGCAGTCCAGGGCCGCGGGCATACCGGTATCGGACCTTCACAAATTATTAGACGAACTGGAGAGAACCGGCAATGAGTAATGCGATCGAAATCAGAAACCTGAATAAGAGATACAAAAATTTTTCGCTGGAAAACATAAACCTGAGCGTTCCGAGCGGCTATATCTGCGGATTCATCGGGCAGAACGGCGCCGGTAAAACCACGACGATGAAGCTTATCCTCAACATGGCGCTGAAGGACAGCGGCGAGATCTATGTTTTAGGGCAGTCAAACGATAATTATATGTTGAAAGAAGATTTAGGCGTCCTTTTTGACCAGCCGTATTTTCAGGAGGACTGGACGCCTTCGGATATCGATAAGGCAATGAGTCTTTTTTACCGCAACTGGGACGGCGAAGCGTTCCGCGGATATCTGTCAAAGTTTTCACTCAACCCGAGGCAGAAGTTCAAAACTCTCTCCCGCGGAATGAAAATGAAGCTTGGTCTGGCCGTTACCTTGTCGCACGACGCAAAGCTGCTCCTTCTTGACGAGCCGACCTCTGGTCTCGACCCCGTAATGCGTGACGAAATACTCGATATCCTCCGCGAATATATGGCGGCGGAAGACAAAACGATCTTCTTTTCCACCCATATAACGAGCGATCTCGAGCGTATCGCGGACTACATAGTCTATATCTTCAACGGAAAGATCATATACAGCGGGCTGAAAGACGATCTTATCGGCAAATACTGCGTCATCCGCGGCGGGGAGAACGATCTGCCGCTGCTGAACCGGAGGAATCTGATAGGATGCAGGGAGTATTACGGCGGCTTTGAAGCGATGATCGAAATGGACAACATCGGCGGCCTGCCGTCCGGCGTTATCACGGAGAATGTCACGCTTGACGATATTATGATATTTATGGGCAGAGAAGGAGCAAGAAAATGATTGCAAAGATGATTTCCCTCGACTGGCGCTCGATGAAAACTTACCAGATACGCGTATTGCTGCTGCCGGTTTTTCTTTTGATCTTCGGTATATATATGCCGCTTTTCATCCTGCCGATGAGCGTGTTTCTGCTGCTTAGCTTTTCCATAAACCCTTTTGCTGTAGAGGAAAAGGGCGAGCTCAATTATATGTATCTCACGCTGCCAGTGAGCCGCAATATGATAGTGTCGGGAAGATATATACTATCCTTGATCATGATGACGGCCGGATTGATACTGGGAAGCGCCTTGCTGCCTTTGGCGAATATGTTTTCCGTATCAAAATGGTATATCGGATTAAAGGGTTATTTGATACTTGTCGCGATAAGCTATCTTTTATATTCGGTTTTCAACCTGTGCATGTTCCCTGTGTTATTCAAAATAGGATATCAGAAAGGTAAATTCATAGGATTCTATCTGCCGGCAATACTTTTCTCCGTCCTGTTTTCCGTGTATTCCGTATTGTCCTATACATCGGATAATCAGAACCTTACCATGAATTTTTTAGTATGGGCTTCAGAAAATTTGATCCTCGTAAGCATTATCCTTATAATTATCGCAACCGTTCTGATGCTGATTTCGTATCTTCTGTCGCTGAGGTTTTATAGCAGAAGAGATTTCTGAAATCTCAGCCGCGGCGCACAGAAAAAAGGAGCTTATCGTTTCCGATAAGCTCCTTTGATATATCCGCGCTGTTGCGCAGATTTATCTTGCGAACGGGTTCTCGCGCGGATACAGCACGCCGGCGGGACGGTTGTAGTCGATCTCGGTGACGCCGCAGAGCTTCAGCGCGTCGAAGAGCAGCGCGCCGACATGCGCGAAACCGAGGCCCGCGTGATGCGGATAGCGCTTCTCGATAAGAACGTGGCGGTAGAAGCGGCCCATCTCCGGAACGGCGATGACGCCGCGGGAGCCGAACGACTTCGTCTCGATGTCGAGGACGTCGCCCTCGGCGACATAGGCGCGCAGCTGCGCGTCCGCGGTGGACTGCAGACGGAACACGGTGACGGGGCCGGACTTCAGCTCGCCGTCGAGCGTGCCGCGGCTTATGTCGGGCTCGGAGTCGGGCTCGAGGTTGCGCTTCATGATGAGCTGGTACTTCATGCCGTAGCCGCTCTTGAGCAGACACGACGCGGTGTTGCCGCAGTGGAAGCCCATGAACAGGTCGGAGTTTTTGAGCTCCTTGCCGTCGCGCAGCAGCTTCATGCCGGTATACAGGTCGGACGGAACGGTGTTATTGATGTCGAGCAGCGTCGCGGGCATATTAGTGGCGATGGTGAGGATGTACTCGGAGACGGCGCCCCAGATGTCGACCTCGCACGCGACCGGTATTCCGCGCGCGGCGAGGCGGCTGTTGACGTAGCACGGGACGAAGTGGAACATCGTCTGGAACGCGGGCCAGCACTTGTTTGCGAAGACGAAGTACTTCGACGCGCCGAGATTCTTCTCCGCCCAGTCGAGCAGCGTCAGCTCGTACTGCGCGAGCTTGTTAAGTATATCGGGATATGCGTTGCCGTCGTATTTGCCGAGCTCCTCGGCCATGTCGGCGGCGACCGCGGGGATGCGCTCGTCGCCCTCGTGCTTTAAGAACGCCTCGTAGAGGTCGAGCTCGCTGTTCTCCTGTATCTCGACGCCGAGGTCGTAAAGGCGCGCGATCGGAGCGTTGCAGGCGAGGAAGTCATACGGGCGCGGGCCGAACGAGAAGATCTTCAGACCCTGAAGGCCGATGCGGACGGCGGCGACGGTCTCGAAGTCGGCGATCATCTTCGCGACTTCGGCGGCGCTTCCGACCGGGTACTCGGGAATGTATACGGATATGCCGCGCAGGCCGATCGAGTAGGACGCGTTGAGCATGCCGCAGTACGCGTCGCCGCGGCCGTTGATGAGGTCGCTGCCGGACTCCTCGGCGGCGGCCGCGAACATGACGGCGCGGCCCTTCTGCGCCAAGAACTTCTCGGCGAGCTGCGTCTCCGGGCCTTCGGGGCCGAAGTTGCCGAGGTAGACGACGAGCGCGTTGACGCCTGCGCCGACGACGTCGGCAAGCGCGCGCTCCGCGTCGATCTCGTTCTCGACGGTCACGTTCGAAACGTACAGGTCGAGTCCGGCTTCCTTCGCGGCCTTGGCGACGGCGGCGCGGCGCGCCTCCGACAGCGCGGCCGGGAAGCAGTCGCGCGACGTCGCGACGATACCCAGCTTTACTACAGGTAGATTCTCCATCTTTCTTTTTTCCTCCAAACAGTTGTTATATGTTAAAAGTTAATCGGGGAACGTTGAGGGGGCATGACGCGGCGCGTCATGCGGCGGCACGCCGCTTATTTGAACAGCGTGACGCTGTAATACGGGACGCCGTCGAGGTATGATATCGCGCGGATGAGGCGCGCGGACTCGACGTCGATCTCGTAGTAGTCGACGAGCCCGTCCGGGTACGTCGCGCGTATCGCGGCGATGTTGCGGCTGTCCGCCGCGGTCGATGTGCCGCGCACGAGCGACAGCTCGAGCTGCGGCGCCGGTGCGCCGCCTGCGGCGGAATCGGAGGCTGATAAAGTTTCATCTGCCGCCGTCTCAGATGCGGCCGCGCCGGAGGCGGATATTACTTCTTCGGCTATATCGCCGTCGGAGCCGTCCGCGCTGACGGGTGCATCGATTTCGCTTTCGGAAATATCCGTTTCCGGCTCATTGCCGCTCTCCGCGTCCGCGGCGGCCGAAAGCATCGCGATTATGCCGGATACGGGAGGCAGCCCCGCCTCGCGCTCCGCCGTAAACGTCGGCGACGCGGGGTACTCCGCATTCTGCGCCCTGACGCTGCCGTCGGCCGCGACGGAGTTCTCGGTCACGGTCACGACGCCGCCGTCACATACGACGCGGCGGATCCGTTTGTACGCTTCCCCGTCCCAGCGCTCGAGCTCGACGAACCAGTAATCCGGGTCGGCAGCCCTCGTCGTGACGGTCGCGCGCGTCTTAAGCAGCCCCCCGCCCTCCGGCGGCGACAGGATAATCTCGTAAACCGACGTTCCGGGAGCGCCGTACGACGCGCCGAGCAGCTTCGCGAGCTCGGCGGGGCCGATCTCGACGCGGTGAGGATCGAGCGAGTCGAGCGGCGGGTTCGCCTCGAGCGACGCGATGAATTCCGCCATGCCGCCGTCGTCCGTCTCCACCGGCGAACCGAAAAGCGCGGCGAGAAACGGCGGCGCGGGCAGCATCCCGCTCTTCCACAGCCCGATCAGCACAGCGGCGAACAGCACCGTCGCCGCGAGAGCGAGCACGATTACGCCGGGCGCGGAGCTGCCGGGGCTCGGCGGCGCGGCCGCGTTCGGCGCGCTTTTTATATCCGCGCCTTTTTCCCTGTCACGATTTTTGTTCATGGAATTCGGCGGGGTCTGATTTATTATCGTCCTTCGCCGCGTCCTCGGCCTTTATCTCCTCCTCGAGCGCCGCCGCTTCGGCGTCGTCGAGAAGACCCGTGTGCAGCCGCTTGTGCTTGTCGCGCAGTATCACGAAGTTGACCGCGAGCACGACGAACGCGGTCAGCAAAATCGCGACGCACTTTATCACGCGGGAGCTGCCGGCGCCGCCGTTCCACATCGCGTCGGAGAAAACGACGGCCGCAAGGCCCATGATGCCGCAGACGGAATACAGTATGTGCACGCTCTGCTTCTGCGTCAGGCCGAGGCCCATCAGACGGTGGTGGATGTGTCCGCGGTCGCCCTTGAACGGGTTCTTGCCGCGGACGAGGCGGCGCAGAAACGCGAACGCGGTGTCAAAGAGCGGCAGCGCGAAGATCGAAACAGGGATCACGAACGCGATGATCGCGTGCAGCTTGAAAAGCCCCTGCACGCTGAGAACCGCCATCGTGTAGCCTAAAAACAGCGCGCCGCAGTCGCCCATGAATATCTTCGCGGGGTTCGAGTTGAACGGCAGGAAGCCGAAGCACGACGCGGCGAGCACCGCGGTGACGAGCGCGGACGCGAGGTCGCCCGTGACGAGCACGACGCCGAGCATCGACAGCGAGCAGATCGCGCTGACGCCGCAGGCGAGTCCGTCGAGCCCGTCGATCAGGTTGATAGCGTTCGTCAGCGCGACGATCCACAGAATCGTGATGGGCGCAGACAGCACGCCGAACCGTATATAGCGGCCGAACAGGTTTATCTGCTCGATCAGTACGTCCTGCGACACGGCGAGCACCGCGACGGCTATCTGAAACGCCAGCTTAACGAGCGCGGGCAGGTTGAAAACGTCGTCCAGCACGCCCATGACGACGAGGACGAGTCCGCCCGCCCAGATCGTTATCAGCGCCGGCGTTGCTTCGCAGAATATCAGCGAAGATATCGTGAAGCCTAAAAATATCGCGACGCCGCCTATGCGCGGCATGGGTTTTTTGTGCATCCTCCGCTCGTCGTGCGGTATGTCGATCGCGCCGATGCGGAACGCGAACACGCGCACCGCCGGCGTCAGAGCGAACGATATCAGTCCCGCGAAAAGGACCGCGCACATCGCGCTGACAAGCGAGGGGAGATTTATCTGAAGCATTGCTGCCTCCTTATATTTTGCGGTTGCCACCGCATGGGTGGTGTCTCACCCGTCGGGTGAGGCTGCTTATCGCGCACGTGCGAAACGGCGCGGGCTACCTTATCGGCTCGATGAACCCTATCTTGCGGCGGACTTTGGACATGGTGCGCACAGCCTGATGCGCGGCTTCGGCGGCGCCGGAGCGCATGACCTCCTCGAGGTAGCCCTTGTCGGCGATAAGGCGTTCGAACTCGGCCCTGACGGGCGCGAGCGCGTCCGCGCAGTACTCGCCGCAGGCGGTCTTGAACTCGCCGTAGCCCTTGCCCTCGAACTCGCGCTCGAGCTCGGCGACGGTTCTGCCGGTGAAGCACGACGCTATCGTCAAAAGGTTCGTGACGCCGGGCTTGTCGGGCGCGGCGCGAACCTCGGAGCCGCTGTCCGTGACGGCGCGCCTGAACTTGCGCATTATGGTGTCGCGGTCGTCGAGGATGCGGACGGCCGCGTTCTCGTTCTTGTCGGACTTGCTCATCTTCTTCGTCGGCTCTGCGAGCGACATTATGCGCGCGCCGTCGCGGGAGATAAGCCCCTCGGGCACGACGAACGTATCGCCGTATATGCCGTTGAAGCGCTGCGCGATGTCGCGAGCGAGCTCGATGTGCTGCTTCTGGTCGTCGCCGACCGGCACGACCTCGGTCTGGTACAGCAGTATGTCCGCCGCCATCAGAACCGGATACGTGAAAAGTCCGGCATTGATATTGTCGGCGTTTTTGGCGCTTTTATCCTTGAACTGCGTCATGCGCGTTAGTTCGCCGAACATCGCGTTGCAGTCGAGTATCCAGCCGAGCTCCGCGTGCGCGCTGACGTGGCTCTGCACGAACAGCACGTTCTTCTGCGGGTCGAGCCCGCAAGCGATATACACGGCGAGCGTTTCGTATGTGCGGCGGCGCAGTTCGGCGGGGTTCTGCCGCACCGTTATCGCGTGCTCGTCGACGACGCAGTAAAGGCAACGGTACTGCTCGGAGAACCGCGAGAAGTTGCGCAGCGCGCCGAGGTAGTTTCCTATTGTCAGGTTTCCGGACGGCTGAACGCCCGAAAAGCATACCTTCTGATCTTTGTACATATGCGTTCCTTATCTTTCCGTCGTCTGTTCTCTCGCGGCGCGGCCGAGCGCGGCGCAGCCCTTGACAATCTCCTCGTCGGACGGGGTCGAGTAGTTTAGGCGCACCGAGCGGCTCGCAGTATCCGCGGCGTCGGCGTTGAACGTCGCGCCGGGCACGACGGCGACGCCGGCTGCGAGGCAGCGCTTCACGAACGCGCCCATGTCGACGCCCTCGGGCGCCGTCACCCACACGAAGAGCCCGCCCTGCGGGCGCGTGAACTCCCATCCCGCCGGCAGCGCCTTCTCAAGCTCGCCGAGCATGAGCGCGCATTTGCCGCGGTACAGCGCGCGGATNNACGTCCTCGGACTGCTTCGCGACGACCATCTTCTGAACGACCGGCTCCGGCGCGATTATGTATCCGACGCGCATGCCGGCGGAGAGTATCTTCGAGAAAGACGAGCAGTAGATGACGATGCCGTCCTCGTCCATGCTCTTGAGCGTCGGGACGTCCTCGCCGGAGAAACGGAGCTCGCCGTAGGGGTTGTCCTCGAATATCATTACGCCGTGCGCGCGCGCGACGTCGTACACCCTGCGGCGCGTCTCGGCCGTCGCCGTGATGCCGGTCGGGTTCTGGAACGTCGGTATTATATACATAAGGCGGACGCCCGGGTTCGCGGTCAGCGTTTTGTCGAGCTCGTCGGGGTCGATGCCGTCCGCGCGCATCGGCACGCCGATCGTGCGGACGCCGTTCGAGCGGAACGCGTTGAGCCCGCCGATGAACGTCGGGTTCTCGGTGACGACCGCGTCGCCCTCGTTGCAGAGCGCCTTGCACGCAAGCTCTATACCCTGCTGGCCGCCCGAAACTATTATCGTCATGTCGCTTTCTCGTCCGATGCCGAACTTGTCGCGGCAGCGCGCGGTGACGGCGTCGCGCAGCGGCTTGTAGCCCTCGGTGATGCCGTACTGGAGCGAGAAAGCCGCGTCGTGCGCGAATATGTCCGCGGCGATCTTCGCCATGTCGTCCGCGGGGAACGACTCCGGCGACGGGTTGCCGGCGGCGAACGATATTATGTTCGGGTCGGTGAGCGATTTGAAGATCTCGCGGATAGCCGAAGGTTTCAGCGCCGCGAGCTTGTCCGAAAACTTATATTCCATATGTAAAGCCTCTTTTCGAGCGGATAGTCGTATTTCATTATATTATAACATGCGAAAAATTCATTTGCAATATTTCATTCCTGCTTAAAATGGTTTTATAAATACCGGAAAATGCAGAAAGGAGCCGATATATGGCTCCTCTTCATTTGTTTTGTATGTATCACGCGGCGACGCTCACCACGTGTCGATCGTCTTCTTCGTAACGTCGAGGTAGTCGCGCTGCAGCTCCAGGTTGCCGTTGTCCATGCGGAAGATGCGGTCGGCGTGGTCGGCGATGGACAGGTCGTGCGTGACCATGACGAGCGTCTGGCCGAGCGCCTTCTTCGTCTTGAGCAGAAGGTGAAGCACCTCGTCCGCGTTCGCGCGGTCGAGGTTGCCCGTCGGCTCGTCGGCGAAGATGATCTGCGGCATGTTGATCAGCGCGCGGGCGATAGCGACGCGCTGCTGCTGGCCGCCGGAAAGCTCGCTCGGCAGATGGTGCAGACGGTCGCTGATGTCGAGCGTGTCGCACAGCTTGCGCAGGTTCTCGTCGTAGCTGCCGTCCGGCTTGTTGCACATGATCGTCGGGATCAGGATGTTCTCGAGCGCGGTGAACTGCGGTATCAGGTTGTGCTTCTGGAAGATGAAGCCGATATTGTTGCCGCGGAAGCGGGCGAGCGCGTCCGCGCTCATCTTCGTGATGTCCTCGCCGCGTATCTTCACGCTGCCGGCGTCGGCCTTGTCGAGCCCGGCGCAGATGTGCAGGAAAGTCGACTTTCCCGAGCCCGACGAGCCGATGATGGCGACGAACTCGCCCTCCTCGACCTTGAGGTTCGCGCGGTTGACGGCGGTGATGACGACGTCGTACTGTCTGTACTGCTTTATGACGCTTTCGGTCTGAAGAATGTATCTGTTCATATCGGCTCCGTTATAATTTGTAATTGCCGCATGGGTGCGAGTTTTGTTTTGCTCTTTCTAAGCGGATGTTTTCCGCCGCCCGTCCTCCCGACGCCGCATCACTCTCCGTTACTCGTCAGCGCCGAGCTCGAGCGTCGAGCGGTGCTTGATGTAGGTGTGGAACGGCAGGTACGACGAGAGGTATCCGCACGCGACGGACACTACGATGCTCGTCAGTATCGCGTACCACGGCATGTAGAACGCGTATCTGACGTACTCGTGCGTGAAGTACGGCGTCAGGACGTTGTAGACGTAAAACATCGCGTAGCTGCCGATAAGCGACAGCGCGACGCAGAAGACGAACGACAGCACCGCGAGCATAACGCCGCCCTCGACGTATATCGCCTTTATCTCCTTCACGACCGCGCCGAGCCCCTGCAGAATGTTGAACTCCGGCTCGCGCTTGAGGTAGTAGAGCGTCTGCGAGAAGAACCAGACCATCGGCGATATGACGAGGATCAAAAGCGCGACGACCACGAATATCTGATGGTAGTTCTTCGCTTCCTCGATTTCGCGTTCGTTTATCGCGTGGTTGTTCGCGATGTTGACGTTGCCGTAGAGGCGGCCCCAGTCGCGCAGCTCCGAGAAGATTCTTTCGACCTCCTCCGAGTGCGTGTCCTCGGGGACGAAGACGTCGAGGTACTTCGGTGCGTACGACGCGCCCGTCAGGTACTCGAAATCCTCTATGTTCATGATAAGCGGAGCGTCGGATGACGGGATGTCGTACAGTATCGCGCCGATCGTGCATTCGATGTACTCGAACTGGAAGTAGTCGAGCTCGGAGCGCAGCAGCGCCTTGCCGGTGACGTTGTAGTCGACCGAGCGTATCTGCCCCGTCTTCTTCGCGACGAGGATCTTGTCGCCGACGTTGAACCTGAACCGGCGGATGTTGGACACGCTGTCGCCGACGATGACGGTGTTGTGCCCTTCGAGTATGCTGTACAAATCGCCGTCGTACTTATACTTTTCGAGGTTCTGTATCTGCCGGCGGTCGTAGCCCATGTAGTTGAAGTCGTTCGATATGCGGTAGGCGTCGTCGCTCGGCGAGACTATCAGGTTCGCGAACGCGCGGACGTCCTCCTTCGGTATCATGACGTGGCTGCCGATGTTGCGCGCGGTCGTGTCGGAGCCGGTGACGCGCACCTCGGAAACGCCGTTTATCGCGTACAGCTCGTCGGCCATAGTCTCGTCGTATGAGTAGTTTGTCGGCGTCAGGTCGACCGAGAACTGCGCGCGCGGATACTCGAGGTCGGTCGTATAGATCTCTGCCATATAAAGCCCGCAGATGAACAGCGCGCTGAATATTATCGCGGTGAAGAGCAGCTCTATGTTATACTTGCGGAAGCGCCATGCGGAGTATATCTCGTACTTCCGCGGGAACTTCGCGCCGATCATTTTGAACGAGCGGATGGGGGAGGTTACGAGGTTCGAGTTGTCCTCGGCGATTATCAGCTTCATCGGCCAGCGCACGGCCATCACGCGCATCGGGAAGAAGACGGCCACGCCGACGATTATGACGGTGTAGACAAGCATCTTCAGCACGACCCAGCCGGAGAAGAAGATCGTGTACCCGCCCGCCTTGTATATGAAGAAAATCGTAAGCGCGGACGCCGCCGTCGCGGGAATGAACGTTATCAGCGCGACGATCAGAAGCTCCCAGAACGCGGTCGAGAACAGCTTGCGGAAGTCGGCGCCGAACGTCATGTATATGCCGTACAGAAACTTGTAGTGGTTGATGCGTATGTTGTAAAGCGCCATCAGCAAAAATACCGACAGGCCGATGAGAAGTATCGATATGAATACATACGACGCGCGGTTCGCGGCGAGGTTCCGCTCGAAGTTTAAAAGCGGCGTCGTCGACACCGTGAAGGATTCGTCGGGGTTGCCGAGCGCGGCGAGCTCGCCGAAATATTTGGCGCGGAACTTCGACTCGCACGCCTTGACGTCCTCGCCCGTGAAGACGATATAGCAGTCGAAGACGGGGTTGCCGGTCATGTAGTTCGTGTTCTGCTCGTAGCGGCCGACCTTGAAAATCTGGTCGCTCTTGAAGATCGAGAGCTCGTCGTTGATGAGGAAGTTGGCCTGGTCCCAGTTGAGGTTTTTGAGCACCATATGGTAGTCGTATTCGGCGACGACCATCTCGCGCTCGATCACGTCGTTGTTGTCCGCCGAGACGGTGATGAGCCCGTAGAACATCTGTATGATGAAAAGCGCCATGAAAAAGATGATGTACTGCTTTATGTTGAAGAATACGCTTTTCCCGGCGAGCTTCAAATGATTTTTTAAGTACTGAAAAACGGTGCTCAAAGCCTTCAGCGCCTCCGAATACGGTTTTTTCCCGCCTGCCGGGATTAAAGATAAGACTATACCGAGCCTATTATAAGATATAGTAACGTCCGACTTATAGCATTTTTTATGAACAAATGTTAATAGATATCGTCCGGCTTCAAAAACAGGGGGTGTTTTTTGTGCATAAAGCACATTTGAAAGCGTGATTCGACAGTATGCGTCAAATAACTTCGCACCTTCTGAAATCTTCGCGCGCAGCCGCCCGAAGAGCCCCGAATTTACAAACCAACTATTGCATAAGCAGATAAAATATTATACAATAGTATAGACATACACCGACACTTTAATCGTATATTTACGGAGGATAAACAAATGAACGCCAAACAGCTTGCGAAATATATAGCCGACGGCGGCGCTGACGCCGTTTTTTCCCGTCTTTACGGCGCCGACTGCATCGACGCGCAGCGCGCCCGCTATATAACAGCCGCATCAAACTTCGAGTCGCTCTACGGCAACGACCTCGAAGTCCGCGTCTTCTCGGTCCCGGGCCGCAGCGAGATATGCGGAAACCACACCGACCACAACCACGGCCGCGTAATCGCGGCGTCGGTCGACCTCGACGTCATAGCCGTCGCCGCCGCGTCGAACGACGACATCGCAAGGATCAAGAGCGAGGGCTTCCCGGAGGACGTCGTAAACCTCAAGGAATACACCGAGCCGGACAAGTCCATGTACTTCACGTCCGCGGCGATCATCGCGGGCATGGCGGACGGTCTGCGCACCCAGCAGATAAACGTCCGCGGACTCCGCGCCTATACGACGTCGAACGTCTACAAGGGCTCCGGCCTTTCGTCCTCGGCCGCGTTCGAGGTTCTCGTCGGAACGATGTTCTCCGACTTCTACGGCGGCGGCTCGCTCTCGCCGGTCATGAACGCGAAGCTTTCACAGCGCGCCGAGAACCTCTATTTCGGCAAGCCGTGCGGACTGATGGACCAGACCGCCTGCGCCGTCGGCGGATTCATCACGATAGACTTCGCCGACCCGGCCTCGCCCGTAATCGAAAAGCTGCCGTTTGATCTGACCGAAGCCGGCTACGCGCTCTGCATCGTCAACACCGGCGGCAACCACGCGGACTTAAACGAGGACTACGCGTCCGTTCCCGCCGAGATGAAGGCTGTGGCGGCGTACTTCGGCAAGGAAGTGCTGCGCGACTGCAGCGAGGCCGGCGTCACAGCGAAGATTCCGGAGCTGCGCGAAAAGGTCGGCGACCGCGCCGTCATGCGCGCGCTTCACTTCTTCGAGGAGAACCGCAGGGTCGGCGCAGCCGCGGACGCGCTGCGTTCGGGCGACGTCGGCGAATTCCTCGCGCAGATACGCGCGTCCGGCGAGTCGAGCTTCAAGTACCTGCAGAACGTCTACACGACGAAGAACGTTAAAGAGCAGGGTCTTTCCCTCGCGCTGATGCTGACCGAGCGCTGCCTTTCCGGCCCCATAACCGGTCACGACGTATCCGCGTGGCGCGTCCACGGCGGCGGCTTTGCCGGAACCATTCAGGCGTTCGTGCCCGCATCCCTCGTAGACGCGTACAAGGCCGCGCTCGACGCGGCGTTCGGCGACGGCGCCTGCCGCGTGCTGCACGTCAGAAACGACGGCGCGTTCCGTCTTGTCTGATAATTTCTGCCATTCCGTCAGCCCCTGCCCGCCCCGCGGCGGGGGCTGATACATAATATATCCGGCGCC
>DBRA01000047.1:53591-56801 GCA_002305445.1 Clostridiales bacterium UBA1380
AAGTGTGGAAAACCCGCAAACCCCGCAGGATCGCGGCTTTCGAGAAAAATTTCCGCGCGGCGGGATGTGGAAATTCGGTGAGCCGGTGTTGACAAAATGTGCAAAACCTAATATAATCATCGCTCCGGAACGTATTTTACGCCAAAACGTCCGGATACGGGCAAATCTTTGCGCGCGTCTGTGGACTTCTTCAGTCCGCGGAATGTGGAAAACTGTTTCTCCCGGGCTTTTAGAAATATTTCTCAACAGCATGTTGAAATTCGATTTTAGCGGTTTCCACAGCGCCGATGCGACAAATATTTCCCGTTGCCAAGCGCCTTCGCGCTTTTCGACATTCGAAAAATAAGGCACGCGCCAAAGTTTTCAACCGACTTTTGAACATCGTGTGGAAAACTCTCGCGGTCCGTGTGGAAACAGGCTCCCGAAGGGTGTAAAAGACATATTATACAGATTTTTCATATAATTTTAATATTAACGGCTATAAATATCCGCATATCGTCAAGATTTAAGCGGAACCACAACACAAAGCGCCGCGGCGCCGGCGGCCGACGGCCGCGCACAGGCGGTCCGCGCGACTTTAAAGGAGGTACTTATGCAGATATCGCTCGATAAATCGGATTTTGCCGCCGCGCTTTCGCCGGCTATGGCAACGGTTTCCTCAGGCAGCACCATAAGCGCGATTGAAGGCGTTCTTATCGATGCGCGCGCCGACGGGACGATCGTATTCACGACATACGATATGGAAAAAGGGACGAGAGTCCGCGCGAGCGGACGCGTCGGCGAGGAGGGCGAGTATGTCATAAGCGCCCAGAAGCTTTACGACATCGTCCGCGCGATGCCGGACGGCGAGATCCGCCTGACCGTCGACGAAAAGCTCGGCGTCAGGGTGACGGGCGGCGTCAGCTCGATGTTCGAGCTGAAGGCGATATCGGGTGAGAACTTCCCGGCGCTGCCGGAGCTTTCCTCCGAGAACCGCATAACGATGCCGCAGCACATATTCAAGGACTTCGTGACGCGCACCGCGTTCGCGTGCAGCCAGTCTGACCCGCGCCCCGGCTTCCGCGCGGCCCTCGTCAAGGCGGCGCCCGACCCGTCGGGCGCGGGCTGCACGATCGGCATCGTCACCTGCGACGGCAACAGGCTCGCGAAGTGCGAGACGTACTCCGACGCGGCGACGGTTTCGACGAAGGACGCGTCCGACGTCAGCTTCCTCGTGCCCGGCAAGGCGCTCTACGACTTTTCGCGCATCGCCGCCGACAGCGAGGACGACATGACCGTTTTCTGCGCGCGCAAGCACGCGATCTTCGTGATCGGAGACGTGACGTACTTCTGCCGCCGCATCGAAGCGGAGTTCATCGACTACGAGCGCATAATTCCCGCGTCGCAGGATAAGGAGATGATCGTCTCCGCGACCGAGCTGCGCCGCTCGCTCGAGCGCGCCTCGCTCGTGACCGAGGATAAGACCGCGGGGTCGGTCCGCACGTTCGTTAGATTAGACCTCGGCGACGGAAGGCTGCGCGTATCGAGCGCGTCCGCGAACGGCAGCGTTTACGACGAGCTCGCGGTCGTCGAGAGCGGCGACCCGATCGTGATCGGCTTCAACTGCCGTTTCCTTCTCGACGCGCTGCGCAGCGCCGGCGACTGCACGATACGGATAAAGCTCTCCTCGCCCCTTATGGGCGTCGGCATCGAGCCGGCCGACCCGGCCGACGGCAGCTGGTACTACTTCATAATGCCGGTCCGCATGATGAACCAGACTGCGTGAAGAATTGTTCCGTTCCGCGAATCTATACAGCTCCGCGCTGAAAAAAGAGCGCTTATATCCGCGTCGGCGAAACGACGCACAACGTGTGATTTTAGTTTCGCGCGCCGGTGTTTTCCGCATGAATTTATAAAGCGCACGAAAAAGGCGGGACTTTTCCACAAAAAATGTGCAAATCCCGCGATACGGCACATTCCCGCCGCATCGCGGCGGGAAGCAACCCGCATCGCCGTTTAACATTTTAAATCTACACATCCCGAGGCAGGAATTTTATGATAACTCTAACGATGAATCCCGCGCTCGACCTCACGCTCCACCTCGCCGGCCCCGCGAAGACGGGAGCGCTCAACCGCAGCGTATCAAGCTCGGTGACGCACGGCGGCAAGGGCACGAACTTCTCGCTCGCGCTCCTTTCGGCGGGCGTGCCGTCCGCCGCGGTCGCACTGCTCGGCGGCGCCGCCGGAGAGCGCTTCCGCGCGATGCACGAGGAGCGGGGGCTTAAGATAACCGCCGTGCCGATTTCGGCGGAGACGCGCACGAACGTCAAGGTGATCGACGGCGACGGCGTGTGCACCGAGTATAACCAGACCGTCACCGTGACGGAGAGCGAGCTCGACGATGTAATCGCGGTGCTCGACGCGCTCGTCGCGACGGGGGAGCATAAGATCATGCACATGGCCGGCTCGCTGCCCGCGGGCGCGCCGAAGTCGTTCTACCGCACGCTGTGCGAGCGCTACGGCGACCGCGTCGCCTGCATCGTCGACGCGGACGGCGAGGCGCTCAAAGCCGCGGTCGCGGCGAAGATCCCGCCGGTGCTGCTCAAGCCGAACAAGGCGGAGCTCGAGGGGCTGGTCGGACGGCCGCTCACGAACGAGAGCGTCGTCGAGGCGGCGCGCGAGGTGCGCGCGGCTACGGGCGGACGCGCCAGCGTCATCGTGACGCTCGGAGAGAACGGCGCCGTGTTCGTCGGCGCGAACGGCGGAGGAACGGTTCGCGTCAGCGCCGTCAAGGTTCCGGTCGTGCGCGGCTTCACCGCCGCGGGGGACACGTTCCTCGCCACGTTCGTCGCGCGCGTGCTGCGCGATAACGGCGGCGAAGGCGCGGTCGTGCCCGCGCGCGGGCTTCAGGTGCGCGGCGACGCGGGCGCGTCGGCGGCGATGCGTGCCGCGGCGAGGGCCGCGGCCGAAAAGGTCGCGCTCGAGGGGTCCGAAATTCCCGCGAATATCTCGCTCGATATATAATCGGGCGGCGATGTTGGGAGAGTGTTTTCGGTATCAAAGCATTAAAAACGTCTCAAGAGTATATCGTTAAAAGTTCCGCCCGTGCTTTTCGCGTGCGGCATCACGCTCCTGTGATGCAGCTTTTGACACCTCACAGGAAAAAGGAGGAGCGTATGCGCATAAAGGAAAAACGCCCGCTCGGGCTGTATCTTCACATACCTTTCTGCC
>DBRA01000053.1 GCA_002305445.1 Clostridiales bacterium UBA1380
TATCACAGCACAACACAGGCAGCGCTTCATCGCGCCGCCTGTGTTGTTGTTTTTCTTTGCGGGTTTGTCCGTACACGCTGTTTATTTATGTCAAAATTACGATATTGTTATGACGGTGCAAATCAATTTTTTGAGCCGTTACATATATCTTATATAAACATCCGATGTCTTTTATGGAACAATCCGTGCATCATGGTAACAATTGACACATCGCCGCGCATATGCTATAATAAATAATTATTACATAAAAAAGGAGGTGGTTGTCATTATGACGCAAAGAAGGGAGGAGAGAACGGAAAACGATAATTTATGTAATAACCGTAAAAGATGTGATTGCGGATAAACATCCAAAACACCAGTTAGGCTGTGTCGGCAACTCAAAAGCGCCGGGACCGGAGCCGCATCGCTCCGGTTGACGAGGTAGGGGCAATTCGAAATATTCGGCGGGTACCCCTGCGGCTTTTATACGGAGAGCCGCGCGCTGCGAAGCGCAATGACGGTATGGCAAAAACCGCGGGCAACCGCGCAACAAACTGCCGTCTTGTCCGTATCAATAATTTTGGAGATAATTTATATAAATATGTGTGGTATTGTTGGTTATACAGGAGCCGTCGACGCCGTCGGCATATTGCTCGACGGTCTCGAACGGCTCGAATACAGAGGATATGATTCTGCGGGAATAGGATTTTTCGAGGACGGCGGACTTAAAACAGTCAAGTGCCGCGGCAGGCTCGAAAACCTGAAGAAGCGCCTTGCGGCGCAGCCGCCGCGCGGCGTCGTCTGCGGCATAGGGCACACGCGCTGGGCGACGCACGGCGAGCCGTCCGACGAAAACTCCCATCCTCATTCGAGCCGCCGCGTGACCGTCGTCCACAACGGCATCATCGAGAATTACAAGGAGCTGAAGTCGTTCCTCGAGGACAGAGGTTATTTATTCTCATCGGAGACGGATACGGAGGCCGCGGCGCATCTGATCGACTATTTTTACGCGCAGTCGGGCGATATCAAGGACGCGATCGGCAAAGCCGTGTCCGAGCTGACAGGCTCGTATGCGCTCGGCATTCTATGCGTCGACGATCCGGGGGTGATATACGCGGTCAGACGCGATTCGCCGCTCGTCATCGGCATCGGCGATGGCGAAAACTACATAGCGAGCGACATGCCCGCCATCCTCACCCGAACGAGAAAGTACTACCTGCTCGATCCGGGCGAGATTGCCTCCGTCCGCGCGGACGGTATCAGCGTCACCGACTTCGGCGGCAACGAAGTCAAAAAGACGCTCTACACGGCGGCGTGGGACATATCGGCCGCCGAGAAGGGCGGATACGACCACTTCATGCTTAAGGAGATTATGGAAACGCCGCGCGTGCTGCGCGACACGCTCGAGCCGAAGATCGCGCACGGGATCGTGTCGCCCGACGCGGTCGGACTGACGGACGACGAGCTGCGCTCGGTAAAGCGCGTATATATCGTCGGCTGCGGCAGCGCGATGCATGTGGGCGCGGCGGCGAAGTATGTGTTCGAGGGGCTTGCGAAGCTGCCCTCCGAGGTCGATACGGCGTCCGAGTTCCGCTACCGCGATCCCCTTTTGTGCGAGGGCGATCTTGTTTTGCTGATAAGCCAGTCCGGCGAGACCGCCGACACGCTCGCCGCTCTGCGGCTTGCGAAGTCGCGCGGCGTGCGCACGCTAGCAATCGTCAACGTCGTCGGCTCGTCCATCGCGCGCGAAGCCGACGGAGTCGTCTACACGGCGGCGGGGCCCGAGATCGCCGTCGCGACGACGAAGGCGTTTTCCGCGCAGCTCGCGACAATATATCTGCTGGCGGTACGCGCCGCGTATGCGCGCGGAGTTATAGACGAAGCGAAGTGCCGCGAGCTGACGGCGGAACTTTTAAAGCTGCCGGAGGAGTCGGCCGAGCTTCTTGAAAACACGGATGACGTTAAAAAAGCCGCAACGCTCGCGGCGGGCGCATCGGACGTGTTTTTCATCGGACGCGGGCAGGACACGGCCGCGGCGATGGAGGGCTCGCTGAAGCTGAAGGAGATTTCGTATATCCACTCCGAGGCGTATGTCGCGGGCGAGCTTAAGCACGGGCCGATATCTCTGATAACTGCAGACGTGCCTGTCGTCGCGCTGCTGACGCAGTACGGCGTCGCGTCGAAGATGGCTTCGAACATCAAGGAGGTGGCCGCGCGGGGCGCGCCGGTCATCGCTATCGGAAAGCGCGAGATTATCTCGCGGCTCGATGGTGTGTTCGCCGTCGACGCAGGCGGTGCCGCGGAGATGTATTCTCCGCTTTTATGCGTGCTGAAGCTGCAGCTTTTCGCGTATTACATCGCAGCGGCAAAGGGCTGCGACATCGACAAGCCGCGCAACCTCGCAAAATCGGTGACGGTTGAATAAAAAAAGAAGCTCCGGACAACTGTCCGGAGCTTCTTTGCGTTATTCTTCGCGCTTTGACAGCGCGGCCGCGCCGATTATGCCTACGACGATCATGACGGCGCCGGCCAAAGCGGCTGTTGCGGTCTGTCCGTCCGTATCGGGTTCGTCAACGGTCCTGCGGGGGGCAAGCGCTTCGGCGAGCTCCGCCGAAGTCATCATCTCGCTGTACCCGCGCACGGATGCGATATCGACATATGCCCCGCCGCCGCGGACGCCGACCGCGAAAAACTCGACAGCCGCCGCGCCGGTGAAGCCGGTCAGGTCAACTGACAGCAGCGTCCTCTTGCCGGACGCGAGCGTGTACGAGTACTCCGCCCTGTCGTCGCCGGAGCCGAAAATAAACACGAGCCCGACGTCGCCTCCGTCGCCGGAGGTCGCTGTCACGTCGAAGACAACGGCCGGGGTCAGCGACATATCGACAGTCCCGCCGGAGCGCGATACGGCCGCGGCCGGCGCGAGCGCAAGGCACAAACCGCCCGAACCGGCACGGTCAAACACGATGCGAAGCAGGCGCATATCGGCCGCGTTCGATAAGAACGTCGCTACCGAACGGCATCCGCTGCCCGCGAACCAGCCCCTGCTGTCATAGCTGCCCTCGAAGTTCCAGTACGTGTAGCTGCCGGAGAAGGCGGTTCCGTACCCTGCGCCGACGGCGGCAGCGTAATCCTCGTGCAGCACACGCGTCGCCTTGCCGTCGCTGTGCGTGCCTGTCCCGAGGCTCCTGTATACTTTAATGAGCTCGTCGACATTCTCCTGCTGCGAGACGTCGATTATAAACACGGACGGCGACGAACCGGTGGCGGTCAGATCCGAGCGCATGCGCATGAGAGCGCTCGCGAGCATCGTCTCGTCCGACTGCGGCGGCCGCCAGTAGAGCACAACACCCTTCGGCGCGCAGAAACCTGATTTGCTGTCGCGCACGACGGCCTTAACGAGCGCTCTGCATTCGGCCGCGGCGTCGACAGCGCGAGACGGCCGCGCGTCCTCCTCGGATACGACGTACCAGTCGAACGCTCCCGTCGCCTGAATCCGCGCCGCGAGCACCGATAAAAACAGCGTCGGGTCGACGACGGCGCCGGAGCAGCCGGTCACGGCGTCATAAGACTCGCCGCCCGCTGTGCCGTCGCCGACAGATACGGCGACGCGTATATCCGGTATGTGGGCGCGCGCGACGTTATATACAAGCCTGAGCGCGTCCGCACAGACGGCGGCGTAGTCGGCGAGCGACGATACCGCGCTGCCGGTTTCGTTGTAATAGAGCGCTTCGGTGCGGTTGCCGATTATGAATCCCGATATCGCGCCGTATTCGCCGCCGTCATACCGCGCGGAAAGATAGTCGGCGACGGCGCAGAGCTGATTTATGCCCGCGTCGCTGCGCGTATTGAACGCATACGAAAGCGCCTCCGGCACGGCGGGGAACGTCAGCGCTTCACTCTCCATCGGGTCGGTGACGTACAGGCGCAGGTAGACGTCGACGCCGGCGGCCGAGTACTCGCGTATCGCCGCGTCGAGTTTGTCCGTCACAGCGGATGAAAAATAATAGCTGACTCCGCCGCGCGAATACAGCCGGATCATGCCGTCGCCGCGGTTCGTCGCCGACACGAGCGATTCGCACGGCACATCGATAACGGTCGCGGACGCACCGGACTCTATAATGCGCGCGGTTCCCGACAAGCCGAGCTTCAGCTCGGACGCGGACGGCGGCTGGCTGCTCTGCGCCGAAACGGCGGGCGACGCGAACTGCGCGCGCGTCACCGGCGTTATGCCGTCTGCGGTATATACGGCCACAACGAAGCGCGACTGGGCGGCGGACGCAGGCGTCATCGACGCCTTGAATTCAAACCGCGTCGATATCGGCAGCTCAGCAATCGGCTCCGCCGCCGACGTTATCGCGCTGTCGAGCGGCGAAAGCGCATAAAGGCGCAGCGTGCCGCCGATGGAGCGCGCCGCCTCGTCGGACGAAAGCGTGCCGCGCACCTTTATGACGCCGTCGGCGTACTCCGCCTTTGTTATCTCGCCGTGAAATTTATAGTCCGCCGCGCCGTCGCCTATAAACAGCGCCGACACGGACTTTATGACAAGCGACGAGCCGGCGGCGTTCGAAAACGACGACGCGTCGCCTATGCGCAGCGAGTACGATTTAAGCGGTATCGCGGCGTACCTGAAGTAGTATGCCGCGGCGGCGCCCGATGTGTCGAGAGGGACAGTGACAGTTTGAGTTGCGCCGTCGAAGGATGTGACCGTGAGCGCGGCCGATGCGGCGGGCGTGCTGTTCGCGATTACGACGCGCATGCAGTCGGACACGGAGTCGGACTGCCCCGCCGTTGCGTAGTCGCCGGATACGGTTATCGGTTCTCCGCCCGACGACACAAGCGTGAGCGACGGCACGGTTTCGTCGTATCTGTATGTGCAGCCCGTGATATTCCAGTCTGCGTTTTCGGAGCCGAAGTACTCGACGGACGTATTGTCGATATCGCCGTGCGCCGTGACAGAGCGGACGCGGAAGCTGTCGATCAGCGTGCCGGAATCGGGCGCGGACACGGCGAATTCGCACGATGTGACATTCCGCCTGCCGCCGAAGCCGTCCAGCTCGGCGACAACCTCGACCCACCTGCCGGTCTCGACGACCGCGCTCGCGCGCAGTGTGTCGTTTCCGGAGGAAAGCGTCAGCCATGCGATGGCGGAGGCGCCGTATGATACGTCGACGTAATATTCGGCGCGGACATACGCGCGCCCGTACAGGTCGACGGGCGACGATAACTCCCTGCGGACCGTACAGCGCCTGTCGTAGACGTCTTTTGCGCATTCGGCATAAAGGTAACCGCCGAGCCAGTCAACGGAATAGCGCGTCTCCGCCAGCGTCACGTTGTCGTCCGGCAGCCAGACGTCGAAAGGCGAAAACGTTATGATGTTCCCACCGTCGGCGACGCCGCCGTCCGAACCTATCGACACGTCGAGCTTATCGGAGCGCGCGAGCGATTCGACGGCAGCCACAGGCGCTGCGCTTATTACGTCGGCGGCCGCGAAAAGCGCGAGAATTAAAAGCAAAACGGCGCGGCTCACAAGACGTGTTTTAATACACGCCCTTTTATACGAAAACACGCCGTTTCTCATTACCTTTCTCCTTCAATCGCGTCAGAGTTGATATATGCGACGGGAAGCTCGAACCAGAAGGTGCTGCCCTCTCCGACCTTGCTCTCGACGCCGAACGGCGCGTTGTGCAGCAGCAGCACGCTTTTGACGATCGAGAGCCCGAGGCCTGTTCCGACCGCCGCGCGCTTGTGTACACGGTCGACGCGGTAGTACCTGTCCCATATTTTGGACAGATTTTCGGGTGCGATTCCCTCTCCCGTGTCCGCGACCTCGACGCGCGCAAGCTCAGCGCCGTCTCTGACGGCGCGCATAAGCCGCACGGTCACCGTTTTATCGTCGCCGGTGTAGTTTATAGCGTTATTGATGAGGTTGTACACGACCTGCAGAATCCGCGTCCTGTCCGCGCTGACATAGCACGGCGAAACGCTGTCTTCGCAGACGAACCTGATGTCATAGCCGTCGCGCTCGGTCAGCTTTTTATATCGTTCCATCGTCTCCGATATCGTGCCCGACAGCTCGAATGTCTCCGTGTGAAGCGTCTGCTCGCCGTTTTCGAGCTTCGATATGTCCATTATATCGGACACGAGGGAGGACAGCCGCAGCGTTTCGTCTATGATTATCTGCATGTTTTCGGCCGTCATCTCGTCCGGGATGTCGCGCATAAGCTCAGCGTAGCCGCGTATCATCGTCAGCGGCGTGCGCAGATCGTGGCTTATGTTCGCGATCAGCTCTTTCTGCAGCCGGTCGAGAGAACCGAGCTCGACCGCAGCGTAATTGAGCGTGTCGCCGAGCTCCTCCGTTTCGCGGCAGCCCTCGCCCGCGAATCTGACGTTGTAGTCGCCCCGCGCCAGGGCTTTCGCCGACGCGTTCATGCGCGCGAGCGGCGTCGACAGCTTCTTCGATATGAAGCCGGCAAGAAGAAGCGCGGCGACAAGGAGTATCGCGGTTATGAACGCAAGCTGGAGCCGAAGCGTCTGCGCCGTCGACGAGACGGGCGCCATCGTCGTGTTCAGAATGACGAATGCTTTATCGCCGCCCGGCAGATCGACGACCTTCATCACAAACACGCTGTCGGATAAACCGCTGTCGTTGCCGGGCGCGTTGCCGGTGAAGTAATCGTCGTTATAACTGTTGTTTCTGAAAGCGCTGAGCGTGAAGTACTCGGTCGAAATGCCGTCCGTATACGATGCGGCGGCGTAAAGACGGTTGATCTCGTCGCTGCCGAAGCGGTGGAGCAGGCAGTCGTCGCGGATGTGGCTCGACGCGTCGAGCGTTCCGCGCCGGTTGTGTATCCGCCACACCGATACACAGAAGCCGTGCTCCTGCGAGACTCTGTCGCAAAGCGTCTGAAGCGCGTCGCTGTCGGCGTTGCCGGCGATCATCTCGACGCCGGAGCGAAGCTGCATAAGGAGCACGCCTTTATATATCCGCTCGAGCAGAACTATCTGAAACAACCATAAAAGCGCGATCACAAACGCGGTAAACAGCGCGAGCCAGACGAAAAGCTGCCTTTTCATCGTCGCGTGGCGGCGGCCTGCGGCAGCTTTGTGATCCATTTTTTGCGTAACACTTCCTCCCGTCGGGCGTTATTGCGGAATGCGTACGCGCCGCCGGCGCGCTAATTGGCCTCGAAGCGGTAGCCGACGCCGCGCAGCGTCACGATGTAGTCCGCGCACGGGCCGAGCGAACGGCGCAGCAGCTTGATATGCGTGTCGAGCGTGCGGTCGTCGCCGTAAAAATCATAGCCCCAGACCTCGGATATAAGCCTCTCGCGCGTCAGAGCTATGTTGCGGTTTTTCAGCATGTAGAAGAACAGGTCGTATTCCTTCGGGCTCATATCGACGCGCTTTCCGTCGACGTAGACGATGCGCGCGGTTATGTCCGCGCGGAGCCGCCCCAGCTCTATGACCTCATTTGCATTGGAGGACGCGGACGCTCCGCCTCTCGCGCGCTTCAGAACGGCGTCTATGCGCAGCATAAGCTCCTTCGGCGAGAACGGCTTTACGACGTAGTCGTCGACGCCCAGCTCGAAGCCGTTGATCTTATCGTACTCCTCTCCGCGCGCGCTTAGCATGATTATCGGCACGTTCGACGTCTTGCGGATCTCGCGGCAGGCGGAGAAACCGTCGAGCTCCGGCATCATGATATCGATGATAACGATATCGAAGGCGTCGGGTGAGCCCTGCGAGTGCGAGCGGCACAGCGTCACAGCCTCCATGCCGTCCTTCGCCTCCGTCACGGTATGTCCTTCGAATTCGGCGTATTTGCGGATTATCCTGCGGATCTGTTCTTCATCGTCGGCTACAAGAATATGATACATTCTGCTCGCCCTCCTCAAATGAAAAGACTGATTTATTTTATCATAAAGTCACAGGAAAAGCAAATTATCTGCCTTTAAATTAAAGGGCGGAGATGATTTCTCCGCCCTTATTGTTTATCTCAGATGCGATGATTCAGTTGTCGAACTCGACGTCGCTTACATTGTTGGGCTTGGCTTCGAAGCAGGTCACGTCGACGGTGATCAGCTTGCCGTCGCGCGCGATCTGGAACTTGAGCACATCGCCGACGTTGTGCTTCGCGAGGACGGCCTTGATGTCGGCTCTGCTCGATATTTCGGTGTCGTCGATCGCGGCGATGCGGTCGCCGACCTTGAGAACCTTGTCGTTGTAGCCCTCCTCGACCGAGAGGATGTATACGCCGAGCGAGTTTACGCGGTACTGCATCGCGGTCATGTAGTCGGTGATTTCAAGCGGGGTGATGCCGATGAAGACGCGGCCGCGGACATAGCCGTACTGTTTGAGCTGCTCGATTATATTGTTAGCGCTGTTTGAGGGGATCGCGAAGCCGAGACCTTCGATGCCGGAGCCGGAGGATTTCGCGTTGACGATGCCGACGAGCTCTCCGTTCAGATTGAAGAGGCCGCCGCCGGAGTTGCCGGGGTTGACCGCGGCGTCAAACTGGAGCAGGTTGAGCCTGTTGCTGTCGACTTCGATTTCACGGTTGAGCGCGCTGATTATGCCGTGTGTGACCGTGCCGCCGAGCTCGCCGAGCGGGTTGCCGACGGCGACTACGGTTTCGCCGACGATGATGTTGTCGCTGTTGCCGAAAACAGCAGGGGTAAGATTGGCGGCGTTTATCTTAAGGAGAGCGATATCCGAGTCGGAGTCGGTGCCGACGACGGTCGCGTCGTATTCGTCGCCGTTCGCCGTGCGAACCTTGATCGTGTCGGCGATGCTGTTCGAAGTCGAGCCGGTGATAACGTGGTTGTTCGTCACGATATAGCCGTCGGAGGTGATGATGACGCCCGAGCCGGCGCCTTCGGTGACATACTGGAACCAGTTCGACATCGTCTGATATTCGGTCGTTATCTCGACGACGCTGTTCTTAACGGCCTCAACGACGTCGGGAATCGTAGCCGTGCCGGTCGCGCTCGGCGACGTGGTGTTGACGGAACGGTAGATGACGCCCGCGTCGTTTTCGCTGTAGCTGGACGAAGATGCGGGCGAGCCGTTTGTCGTGCCCGACCGTATGTCCGGCGCGGCGTTCCTCGCGAGCATCGCGCCGCCGAAGCCCGCGAAGGCGGACAGGACGACCGTAACGGCGCAGATGACGGCTACCGCGGCGAGCGGCACGCGCGCGTGCGGCTTCTTTTCGCGCGGCTGCTTTTTCGGTTTATCGTAGCTCTGAGCGTACGGAGCCGAGTATGGCGGCTGGCCGTAAACCGGTGCGCCGTAGATGTACTGGCCGTACTGCGGCCCGCTCTGACCGTACGGCGGCTGCGGCTGATACTGCTGATTCTGCGGGCTGTGCGTGAACGGTATGTTAGTCTGCGAGTCAGCGTTGTCGCTTTGGCTCACATTCTGGCGGGGCGACGCGTCCTGCGGGTTTGCAGGGCTGCCGTTTACCAGCGCCTGCGGCTCCTCCGTATTATTCAACGGTATGTTCTTTACTTCTTTATTCTCATTTTGTTCGTTATTAAATAACTCTGACATGATGCATTCGTCCTTTCCGCCGCCCGAAGCGGCTGTTCTTATCTTGTGACAATAGTATATCCGCCTATTGTGATGGATAAATGAAGGTGCAAAGAAAAATCAACGAAAATCGTTTTACTGAAAAATCATATTTATGACAAACTTTTTCACAACGGGTTCAATATCGTCACATCGAAAAAGCCGCACGGTTTTTATTATACCGTGCGGCCGTATATTTAATTACATTTATATGTTCGTCTCGAATTTGGCGCGCAGCCATTCGCAGAAAAGCTCGACCCAGTGCGCGCAGTGCGGATTCGGCGTGCCGACCTCGCGCGTGCAGACCGATATGCCGTGGCCGCCCTTTTCAAAGAGATGCGCCTCGAAAGGCACCTTATGCTTGCGCAGCGCTTCGATCAGGATGATCGAGTTATCGACGGGTACGCAGGTGTCGTCGACGCAGTGCCATATAAACGCTGGCGGCGTCTTGTCCGTGACGTACAGCTCGAGCGAATACTCGCGGTTGGCTTCGTCGTCGAGCGAACTGCCGGTCAGGTTCGTAAACGAGCCGCGGTGCGCTTCGGCGCCGGACGTTATGACGGGATAGCAGAGCGCCATCGCGTCCGGCCGGACCTGGTCGGGCGCATAACCGCCGCGTTCGAGCAGCTCGGGCTTGTTGTAAAGTATTCCGATGCTCCCCGCGAGGTGACCGCCCGCCGAGAAGCCGCAGACCGCGATCTTATCCGCGATTATATGCCATTCCGCAGCGCGCGAACGCATCATCGCGATCGCCGCGGCTGCTTCGAGCAGCGGCTGCATGTCGCGCGCCGCCGCTCCGACCGAATATTGCAGCGCGAACACGTTGAAGCCTTCGGCGAAAAACGCGAGGGCCACAGGCTCGTTTTCCCTGTCGGACACCATGGAGTAGCCGCCGCCGGGTATAACGAGTATCGCGGGACGGTTGTCATAGTTCGGCATTTCGCGCGAGGGCGAATGAATATAGCCGGTAAGCGTTGCTCCGCCGTTTGCGCCGACGTTCTCGTAAACTTTTATCATTTTATTTTATCTGCTTTCTGAAAAAATACAATCGTTTGCACTGCGGTTTTGATGCATATAGAGCATATCATCACGGAGATGTTTTGTCAATAAAATAAATTGACTGTCGGTTTATCTTCGATTTTATGTCAGGATAGTCTGTTTCCATGTATTGACATATCAACCATTAAATTTTATAATTGTGTAAAGTATATGTTATAGAGGTGTGAATATGCGCAGTATTAAATTCTTGTCGCTTCTTCTCGCGTCGTTAACGGTTATTACGGCAGTTTCGTGTGCCTCCGATACGGGCGGAGCCGCATCGGATACATCGGCCCGGAGCGGCGAATCATCCTCCGAATCCGAAGCCGAAACCACCGAGATAAGCGACGACCTGCCGGCGACAGACCTTAGCGGCTGGCAGTTCCGCATCTTCAACACAGCAGATTTTCAGAAGTTCGCGCATGTCGACGAGGCAAACGGCGAGGTTGTCAACGACGCCGTCTACAACGCGAACCTGAACGTCGAGGAGCGCTTCAACGTCGAAATCGTCACCGTCCTGACCGACGACACGGGCAAGACGAAGGACAGCATCCTTTCCGGCAGCGACGATTTCGACGTATCCATGATGCACGACGTTACGGCGGGAACACAGGCGCAGTCTGGACTGTTCCTCAATGTGCGCGAACTGCCGCACCTCAACTTCGAAAAGCCGTGGTGGCCGGAGTTCACCGTCGACACGCTGACGGTCGCGAACAAGATGTACACGATATCGAATTATATGACCTACCTCGGTATGGACTGGACGCGCGTCATATTCTTCAACATAGACAGGCTGAACGACTACAATCTCGAATCGCCCTACGACCTTGTCAGAAACGGCACATGGACGTTCGACAAGTGGATATCGATGACAAAAGATATATATGAGGATAGCGACGGCGACGGGCAGAACGAATACGGCGACTTTCACGGCTTCGCGCTGACAGGCCCGTACTACTGCTGGCTTGAGGCGTTCGACATCGAGCCGTACGCCAAGGATGCGGAGACGGTTCTGCGTCTCGACATCAACAGCGACAGGATGGTCACGCTGTGCCAGAAGCTGTACTCGTGGCTGTACGAGAACAACGGGTGCTATTACTCGTCCTCCGACGGCGGCAACTACGCGGAGAACAATTACCTCGGTATGTTCGCAGCCGGCAGGTCGCTGTTTACATACGGCGTGCTCCAGCGCCTTATCATCGCGTGCCGCGACACGGATATAAACTACGGCATCCTGCCGATGCCCAAGCTGACGGACACCCAGCAGGAATATTATTCCGGCTGCACGGACCGCTTCATCGTCGTTCCGAAGACGAATTCTAACATAGACAACACGGGGCTGATAATCGAGGCCATGAGCGCGCAGGGCTACAAGGAGGTTCTGCCGGCGTACTACGACACTGCGCTGAAGTGGAAATACTCGAACGACAAGGACAGCTCCGAAATGCTCGACATCATATTCAAAAACAGGCGCATCAGCCTTGAGTACGTCTACTGCTCGAGCGGCCAGTACGCGACGTGCCTTTCGACCGTCGTCACGGCGAAGGGCGCGGACTGGACGAGTTACTACGCAAAAACCGAAAAGCAGCATCAGAAGATGCTCGAAAAAACGGTCGAGTTTTTCACGAAACCGGCGGAGTGATTGTAAGCCCGTCACGGCAGTACAGGTAATCGTTTTAGTTTTTTTAACAAAAAAGTAAAAATAACGAAGATTCTTATTGCCATTTTTAATAATGTGTTGTATAATTTGAACGCGCAATGATTATAAGTGAATAGGAGACCGATGGATGAAACGTATTGCATCACTGTTTATTGCCTTGGCAATGCTCGCTTCACTCTTTGCATGTGCGGAAAACGCGTCCGACGCCGAAACCGATTCCGCAAGCGAAACGTCGGCGCCGTCCTCTGCGACCGAAGACACCACGGCGGAGACACCTGAAGCAAAGATCGCCGCTCTTTACGGCGACAAGGATTACGGCGGCAGGGAGTTCCGCATCCTCACGCCCGATCCCGGCGGACATTTCTATGATCAGCTCGATGCGGATCTGAACGAGGTCTACTACGAGGAATACAACGGCGAAATCATGAACGACGCCATCGTCGACCGCAACAGGCGCACCGAGGAGCTGCTCGGCATAAAGATTGTTCCCGTGTGGGGCGGGAAAGATACGGGCGTGATCACGACGACGATCAAAAACGCCGTGGCCGCAGACTCTAACGACTTCGACGCAGTCATTAACCGCATGGACTTCCTCGGCACGTCGATGCAGAACGGCAGCCTGATCAACCTGCGCAGCATCTCGACGATGGACGTCACGCACGAGTGGTGGGACAAGAACATCGTCGAAAACTTCACTGTCCTCGGCGACCGCCTTTACTGGATATCCGGCGACATCAACATCGTCGACGACTATGCGGTCGAAGTCATCTTCTTCAATAAGCGACTGTGCGACGATCACAACCTCGACTACCCGTACAACAGCGTTCTCGACGGCACATGGACCATCGATAAATTCTACGATATGTGCACTGTCGTTAAGACAGACCTTGACGGGAACGGCAAGTATGTGGTCGGCAAAGATATCGTCGGCCACCAGGAAAACAACGACTTAATCAAGCACTGGATCTACGCGATGGGCGAAAAATCCATCGAAATCGCCGCAGACGGCACGCTGCAGCTCAACACTCTGTCCGAGCGGCAGATCAACGTGATTGACAAGCTGTATTCGCTCATGGTCGAGGGCGAGATGACGTATCCGGGCGGCAGCGACGGCGGCATCACGACTTTCAAGAACGGATACGCGCTGTTCCAGGGCATAATGCTCGGCAATATCAACGGACTGCGCGATATGGAGGACGATTTCGGCATCGTTCCCATGCCGAAGTACGACGAACAGCAGCCGCGCTACGGCGAATACATATCCAACGGCTGGACGACAGCTTATGCGGTTCCGCTCACGAACAATGACCGCGACTTCACGGGCGTCTGCCTTGAGACGATGTGCGCTTATTCGACCAACACGGTAAAGGCGGCGCTCTACGACGTTCTGCTTGCGTCCAAGCTCATCCGCGACAAGGAAACGATAACGATGCTCGACATAATCTTAGCGAGCAAGACCTACGACTGGGCGGTCGACTTCACATGGGGCTCGACCTTCGCTTCCGCTTACAACAACGTGTACGACACGAAGACGAACAATTACGTAAGTTCTGCCGAAAAGGTGTCGAAAGCGCAGATAAAGCAGCTCGAAAAGCTCATCGAGACGATAAGAAACCTCGAAAACTGATACAACACAAAGCCTCCGGTATACCGGAGGCTTTTTCGTGTTCCCGAAGGTTCAGTGCAGCATGTCACCCGCGTCAACGAGCGCTTCACGCCGCCGGAGGTTCGCGAGCAGCACCGCTTGAGCGTCGCGGCGCGCGGTGTGTTACAGAGCCGTCGGCGCGCATATAATCGCCTTGTCGAAGTCTTTCGTAATTTTATGATTTAATCCGCATCAACGCCGCGCGAGAGCGACAAGTCAAAATAGTATTAAGATATATCGTATAATGTGTTCATAGATAATTTTATATGTGCAAAATTATATTTACACTGTATTAATATTATGTTATAATATGAAATCGGCATGAACGGTTGATTAAGCAGCATAACAAACCGTCGTCACCCGATCCGTAATAATTTATATGTGGAGGTTTATATGAAGCAACTAAAAAGAATCACAGCATGGGTTTCGCTACTATGTGTTTTAGCTACATCATTAATTATATTGCCCGGGTGTTCGGACGCTCCTGCCGATAAAAAGGCCGACACGACAGCCCCGAGCGCGGAATCAACCGTCTCTGAAGAATTGACAACGGAGGAAACAAAGCGCTGGCTTGACAACCTCCCGGAAAAAATGGATTTCGGCGG
>DBRA01000026.1:0-8444 GCA_002305445.1 Clostridiales bacterium UBA1380
CCGCACAGTCCGATCAGCAGCATCTTTACGGCTGCGCGACGGCGACGAACGCGCCGTCAGCTCTGTCGGAGCGTTCCGCGGCGTCGATGACGGCCGATATGCGCGCTCCGTCGAAAAACGACGGCGCGGCCTGTCTGCCTTCATATACGGCGGAGCAGAAATTGTACATGTTGCCGACATGCCCTCTCAGCCAGCCGACCGGCGCTTTGACACCCGGGAACACGCCGCCCGGCTCGGGATAGCGGTTTACGCACTCGATGCGCGTCACGCCGCGGTCGCCGCCGTAATCACCTCCCGGAAGCGAACCGTCGTAGAACTCGAGGAAGTTCGGATCCATGAGCGAAAAGCGCAGGCTGCCGCGCGTACCGTGGACGAATATAGAAAGGTCGTCGTTGACGCCGACCGTCAGCTTGTTCGCTTCGATCGTGCCGATCGCGCCCGATTTGAGCTGCGCGGTTATATAAAACGCCTCGTCCGCCGTCGTCTTCCAAACAGCGCCGTCCATTCCGGCGCGCTCGCGGTAATATATGAGGCTCTTGCCGGAAACGCGCTCGAAGTCGCCGCAGAGGTAGTATACGAGGTCGATCGCGTGGCTGCCGAGGTCGCGCAGAACGCCGCCGCCGTACTCGCCGGTCTGCTTCCAGCCCGCGGGTTTGTTCGGGTCCATGCACGAATTGTGCAGGTATGCGGAGCGGAAGCCGATTATATCGCCGAGCCGGCCGCTGTCAATGAGCTGCTTCGCGCGCAGAACGGGCGCCATGTAGCGGTTGTTGAAGACGATCTGCGTCGTGACGCCGGCTTCGTCGGCGAGACGGGCGAGCTCCGCCGCTTCCTCGTACGTGACGGCGAGCGGTTTCTCGCACATGACGTGCTTTTTCGCGCGCAGTATCTTTTTGACGGTCTCGTAGTGAAAAATGTTCGGCGTGCACACGTCGACGGCGTCGATGTCCGGATCGGATATGATTTCGTCCTCGCTCCCGCAGGCGCGGTCGAAACCGTACTCGGCGCAGGCGGCGCACGATGTATCCTTATGAGCGGTGCACAGCGCCGTTATCCTCGCGGTAAACGGCAGATTTTTATAGAAATATTTCAGGTTTTCAACTGCATAGGCATGTGTTTTGCCCATAAAACCGAAGCCGAGCATACCTATACGAATATCCATCCGACACGCTCCGTTTTCTTTAATACATCGTTCTATGATATCATATTTTTACCGTTTTTGCAAGTGCGCGCATCCGCCGGGTTACAGTGCCTGAGTTTGTTAATATTTTTATAATTTTGGCTGCCTATTATTGTAAAAAGGGGGGATTTGATGTATAATAATTACCTGCGGATGTATGTGTCCGCACACGACATTAGCGTTCAAAAATATTAATATATACGAAAGGGATACACAGAAAATGGCAGTAAAAGTTGCAATTAACGGTTTCGGTCGCATCGGTCGTCTCGCTTTCCGTCAGATGTTCGGCGCTCCCGGATATGAGATCGTCGCCATCAACGACCTTACCAGCCCCGCTATGCTTGCTCACCTTCTTAAATACGACACCGCTCAGGGCGGATATTGCGGCAGGATGGGTCAGAACACTCACACCGTCGATTCCAAGGAGCCCGAATTCGAAGAAGACGGCAAGACCGTGAAGGTTCCCGGCTCCATCACCGTTGACGGCAAGGAAATCACCATCTATGCGATGCCGAAGGCACAGGATCTGCCGTGGGGCTCCCTCGACGTCGACGTCGTTCTCGAGTGCACCGGTTTCTACACCTCCAAGGATAAGGCGATGGCTCACATCACCGCCGGCGCCAAGAAGGTCGTTATCTCCGCTCCCGCCGGAAACGATCTCAAAACCGTCGTTTACAGCGTTAACGAGAAGACCCTTACACCCGATGACCAGATAATCTCCGCCGCTTCCTGCACCACAAACTGCCTCGCTCCGATGGCCAAGGTCCTCAACGACTACGCGCCCATCGAAAGCGGCATCATGTCCACAATCCACGCCTACACCGGCGACCAGATGATCCTCGACGGCCCGCACAGAAAAGGCGATCTCCGCCGCGCTCGCGCCGGCGCCGCCAACATCGTTCCGAACTCCACCGGCGCCGCTAAGGCCATCGGCCTCGTCATTCCCGAACTGAACGGCAAGCTGATCGGCTCCGCCCAGCGCGTTCCGGTCGTGACCGGCTCCACCACGATCCTCACCGCCGTTGTCAGGGGCGACAACGTCACCAAGGACGGCATCAACTCCGCGATGAAGGCCGCCTCCTCCGAGTCCTTCGGCTACACCGAGGATCAGATCGTTTCCTCCGACGTCATCGGCATGACCTTCGGCTCTCTGTTCGACGCCACCCAGACCATGGTCTCCAAGATCGGCGACGGTCTGTACCAGGTTCAGGTCGTTTCGTGGTACGACAACGAGAACTCCTACACCAGCCAGATGGTCCGCACCATCAAGTATTTCGCGGAGCTCAAATAAGATAACCTCAATAATGGAAGAGGAGCCGTACGGCTCCTCTTTTTCATGTGCTTGTTACAAAATCGGGCGGCGCCTTCCGGCACTGCCCGATTTATGTAGCCCTTATATATTTTTGCGCTTGCCGTATTCGGCGAAATACACGGACATCGGCGGGGGCGTATAGGTTATCGCGTTCGCCCCGGCGTTGATAGTCGCCGCGCACGTCTCCTCGGTGGGCCCGCCCGTCGCCATGATCGGGACGTACGGGTACTCGGCTCTGATGCCGCGGATTATATCCGGCGTTTTGGCAGCGCCCGCCACGTTCAGTATGGTGGCGCCGGACTCAAGCCGCGTCTTTATATCGGTATCGGCGGAGGTGACCGTCAATATGATCGGTATATCGAGCATGTGCGCAAGCTCTCTCAAGGCTTCGTCCGATATCGTCGGGTTGACCACGACGCCGGACGCGCCGTCGAATTCGGCCTGCTTCGCTATGGCGACGATTCTGTCCAAAGACGTTATCATGTAATCGCCGATGCCGGAAAAGACAGGGACTCGCGCGGCGTCAAGCACCGATTTCATGATAACGGGCTGGGGATAAAACGGGTACAGCGCTATGACAGCGTCCGCGTTCATGTTTGTTATTACGGCTGCATCGGTCGTAAACATGAACGATTTGAGTATGCGCCCGTTCATGTTGATGCCGCTCGCAGCGCTTATCGCTTCGGGTACGCGGATGATCTGGCGCTTTAGGTTACCGCGTATTTCGGGTATATATTTTTCTTCGCTCATCGCCATAACGAATCATCTTTTTTCACATAAATTTTTTCATCGTCTCGGTTGCTTCCTCAACCGGCAGCGATACGGTCATTGTGCAGTTGAAGCCGAGCCGCTCGGCAAGATTATCGATCTTAACAAGGAAAGCATCGAATTCCGATAAATCGTTTTTGCAGATTTTAAGCGCGGAATCAATGAACATTTCGGTCACATCGTGGTTACTGGCAAGCATACCCGCAGCGAAGCCGTAAAGCGAAAGCGCGTCGCTTATGAAATAGTATTCGGTATCAATAAGACGGCACTGATAATTGATATCAAATCTCAGCTTATCGCCTTTTTCAATGCAGACGACCGCGCCCTTCGTATTTTCCAGCGCGTCGTTGACCATCGAAATCAGAGTCTTTGTTTTGCCCGTTCCCTTAACTCCCACGATCAGTTTGACCATTACTTGCCCTCCGTTATCGTTTGTCGCGCAGCCAAACGCTGCCCGCAATTATATTATACACACTAAATTTGTGATAATCAAGTCGAATTTATAAATTCAATGTTGCCGACAGCGGCGGTAAATGATTCGGGAGGATAAGATTTATCCTCCCGATGTGCGAAATTACTTATTTAACGTGGCGTTCAGCTGTGCGGACAGTTCCTCGTAACCCTTCTTGCCGAGGAGCGCGTACATGTTGTTTTTGTATTTTTCGACGCCGGGCTGGTCGAACGGGTTGACTCCATTCAGGTAGCCGGACGCGGCGCAGGCGAGCTCGAAGAAGTAGACGAGCCAGCCGAACGAATACTCGCTTCTGTCCGGTATCTCGACGACCATATTCGGAACGCCGCCGTCGTTGTGAGCGAAGAGCGTGCCCGTCATGGCAGTGCGGTTGATGTCGTGAAGCGTGCGGCCGACAAGGTATTTCACCTTGTCGGAATCGTCGTCGTCATCGCCGCCGCCCGGAACGGTCACGACATCGGACGCGTTTTGGACGTCGATGACGGTTTCGAACAGGTTGCGCATGCCGTCCTGGATATACTGTCCCATCGAGTGCAGATCGGTCGAGAAGACGACGGACGCCGGGAAAATGCCCTTGCCATCCTTGCCTTCGCTCTCGCCGAAAAGCTGCTTCCACCACTCGTTGAACATCGTCATCGCAGGGTCGTAGCCGACGAGCAGCTCCGTCGTTTTGCCGCGGCGCATAAGAATATTGCGGAACGCGGCGTAACGGTAGGCTGCGTTTTTGTCGAGGTCGTCCTCCGCGAATGCAGTGCGGGCATCGGCGGCGCCGCGCATCATCTCGTCGATGTCGATGCCGGCGACAGCTATCGGGAGCAGACCGACGGCGCTGAGAACGGAGTAGCGGCCGCCGATATCGTCCGGCACTACGAAGGTTTCGCAGCCCTTCGCGTCGGCGAAGCCCTTGAGCGCGCCCTTCTTTTTGTCGGTGGTGGCGAAGATGCGCTCGTAGGCGTTCTTTTCGCCGTACTTCTTAATAAGCAGATCGCGGAAAATACGGAACGCGATGGCCGGCTCCGTCGTGTTACCGGATTTGCTGACGACGTTGATGCAGATCTCCCTGCCCTCGCAGATTTTCACGAGGTCGGCGACGGCGGACGGGCTGATCGTGTTGCCGGCGAAGTAGACGTCGGGCGTGTCGTGAGCCATGTTATTGTAGAGCGGGCTCTTCACGAACTCTATCGCCGCGCGCGCCCCGAGGTACGAGCCGCCGATGCCTATCACGATGAGGATGCCCTTATCGCCGTTCGCGCCGCGGCACAGCTTCTTTATCTTTTCCGCCGCGGCCTTAATGCGCGCGAACTCGTCCCTGTCGTAGTTAACGGGAAGGTCAACCCAGCCGAGAAAGTCTGAGCCGAGCCCGCTTTTTTCGCGAATTAGCTTATGTGCCGCCGAAACTTCGTGTCTTATGCCGTTCAGCTCGTTTTCCGAGACGAACAGCTTTATAAATTTTTCGTTTAGATTGATCGCCATGTCTGACTCCCGATTATATATAGTTTCATTCTTAGTATTTTACACCATATACAATCGTTTTTCAACATCATTGCTCGGATTTTTACATTTTATCCGCAATTTCGACGGCTTTCAACCCGGCAGGAAAGCTTTGAACAGTCGGCCCAGCACGCCCGCGAAGCTTATTTTGGCGACGTCCTCGGCGGCGACGATGTCTGCGGTTCCGATAACCTCGCCGTCGAGTGTGTATGTTACCGTGCCGACGACGTCTCCTGCGCTGACGGGAGCGGCAACCGACTCCTTCATCTCGCTCGCCTCGGCGACGGCGCTCTCCTTCGCCTTCGGGACGATGATCGCGAACTCCCTCTGCTTTACGGCGCAGGTGTTGCTTATGCCGCCCGTTACCGGCACCGTGCCCATGTCGGTTTCGTCCTTCTGAAACAGCGCGTAGTTGGCGAAGCCGCTGTCGAGAAGCTTCATTGCCGTGGCGTTGCGCGTATCGCGCGTCGGCGAAGCCATGACGACGGCGATCAGGTGCATGTTGCCGCGCTGCGCCGTCGCGCTGACGCAGAACCTGGCCTTTGACGTAGAGCCTGTCTTGAGGCCCGTCGCACCGCGGTAGAACCTGACGAGGCGGTTCGTGTTTGTGAGTCCGAAGGCCCCGTCGCGCACCGAATCCATCCATGTGGAGGCGTATTCGATTATCTTCGGATACTTAAGCAGCTCGCGGGAGATGAGCGCGATGTCGCGCGCGCTCATAACGTGGTTCTGCGTCGTGTCGTCGAGTCCGTTCGTGTTCTCGAAATGGGTGTTTTTGCACCCCAGCTCCGCGGCCCTCTCGTTCATACGCGTGACGAACGCTTCCTCGCTGCCGGCGACCGCCTCAGCGAGCGCGACGGCCGCGTCGTTCGCGCTCGATATGACGACGCTTTTGATAAGATCGGAAGCCTTCATGACCTCGCCCGGCTCAAGATAGATCTGCGAGCCTCCCATCGACGCCGCATGTTCAGACGTGGCTATTTCGCTGTCGAGCGTTATTATGCCGTTGTCGATGGCTTCCATGACGAGAAGCAGCGTCATCACCTTCGTGACCGAAGCCGGCGGCAGCGGTTCATCCGCGTTCTGCTCGAAAAGCACCGTTCCGGTTTTAGCGTCCATAAGAATCGCCGACACGCAATCGGTGTTCACCTGCGCCATCGGAAGCTCGAACGCCGCCGACTGATATGCGAATGAAAAGAGAATCGTCACCGCCGCCGCGGCGGCGATAATTTTTTTCATCATAAGCCATACCTCACCATGTCCTTTATTCCGATATTTATTCGGGACGAGGCCCGTTTATACGCAAAAAGCCGGACGCTTTGATGCGCGCCGCAAAAATAAGCGGCGCGGGCATCTGCGTCCGGCGTTAATACTACAGGTTCTGTTCGCCGCGTCATACGGCGCGGCTGTCATTTATCCGTTATAGGCGTTATTTCTCGATGAAAGGTTCAATATCTTTGAAGAGGGCATCGAGAACGGCTTCGTTATCGGAGTGCGCCGTCAGTTTGATCGGATTCATCAGATCAAGACTGAATATACCCATGATGGACTTGGCGTCCACGATATAGCGGCCGCATTCCAAATCAACGTCGATATCATGCTTCGTCATGATGTTGACGAAATTGCGCACGTCGTTAATTGTTGAAAGGCGTATTAAAGTTGATTTCATGTGTTTTGCCCCTCTCGTGTTTTTATTTTAATATGATTTACTCATAAACCATGTATCTATTATACGCTCTAATTTTTCCATTGTCAACCGCCATATGATGCGCGGGCATGGTTAATATGAATTATTGCTTTGCCGCGCGGCTGTGTTTTATACAAGAAAAAGCGGACGGAATTTTATTTTCCGTCCGCTATCAACCCGTTAACGGGTATATCATCGATTAATCAGCCTTCGGCTTCGGTCTCTTCTTCGGCGGGAGTGGTGTACGGAGTAGCGACAGCGTTGTCACCGACCATTTTCATAACCATATAGGTATACTGGATGACGTCGCCTTCGTTGACGACGTTGTCGGCTGCCTTGCCGGAACCGGCCTTCGGAACGACGCCGTTGACGCTGTATTCCCAGTAATAAATGTTGCCTTCCTCGTCAGTGGTATCGGCGTAGGCGGATATGTTCTTGATGGACTTCTCGGATTCGTCGAGGGTATAGTCAATCTCGTACATCTGGAGAGCTTCTCTGACGGCCTGGAGAACCGTGGGCGGATTTTCGGTTGTGCCTTCAACAGTTATAGATACGTTGTTTAACACGGTATCATCACCGGCGACAACTTTAACGGTTACATTTTTGCTGACCTTCTCGGCTCCGCAGCCCGCAAATGCGGCAGCGACGAAAACAAGCGCCAGAACGGCAGCGACGAGTTTCATGGTACGCATAATTTTTTGCGTCCTCCCAAATAATTATAGAACTTAGTTAGAGTATACTTATTAAAATCCGGAATGTCAAGTATCTTTTCAAAATTTACCGGATAATCGGATTTGTTAACAATATATTTATCATTGCGCAAAGAATATAACATTTAACGAGCAGATCGACCGCCAGTATGACGACGACCGGTATGAAAGAATGGATACACCGCAGTATCGATAAAAGCAGCAGCAGCACCGCGCACGCCATCAAAAACACCGCCGGAAACGCGGCGCAGAAAACAAGGAAAATGCTGTAGCTCGCGGCGGTGAACACCATTGACAGCGCGAGAAGCAGCGCAGACCTGGACGTGTCGTTGCAGCGCCATCTCTCGCCCGGCGCGAGCAGCGCTCCGACGCACGCGCCGCAGAGAAGGCACGATATGATCCGCACGATGCTCAGCGCGGCCATCGTCAAAAACGGTCGGCGGAACTGATAAATGCATAATGCGTACGGATACCACGCGCCGTATCCGCACAGCGTCCTGAAAAACAGCGAAAGCGCGAAGCTCACGACCGCGCCGATCACCATCGCCCTTACGGAAAGGCATCTGAATTCGGCCGCGACACGCCTCCGAAAATTTTTGGCTTTCTGACATAATCCGGCGCGCATATAATAATCACCCCGTCCCGATTATACGGGGCGGAGAGCGGAAATATTACTCCGCCGTGATTATTATGCGCGCCGGGTGATGATTTATTCGTTTTCGTTACCCGCCGCCGAAGATGCGGTCGAGTATCTCGTCGATATCTTCTTCGTCGATAATGTCGGTATCGGGGAGTGCGGTCGATTCCTCCGTCTCCGTATGCGA
>DBRA01000026.1:8482-16345 GCA_002305445.1 Clostridiales bacterium UBA1380
GTATCGGGTTCGGTCGTCTCCGTATACGCCGACGGATTTTTGTACTTATCGAAGTTGAAGTGTTCGTAGCAGAAGCTGTTGAACACTCTTCCTCCGCCGACCGCGGACGCGCCGCAGTAGGTTCCGGCTTTCAGCGTGTTCTGGAAGTACGGCACGCCGTACCAGCTTGACGGAATGATCGCGCGCGATACAGGCCTGTAGACATACTGTGCGTCGGTGACGGTGACCTCTATCGGGAACGATCTGTCCTCGACCTTTATAAGGCCCACCTTCTTGACATACTTCGGATCGCAGGTCGTGCAGTCGTCGGCGCCGAATACAGCTCCCGTAACGCCGCCGGTCGCCGTGTCGTATTCGACGAGGACATGAGTCTGACACTTCGTCGTCGGCACCGTCGTACGCGTGAAGTAGCCCGTCTCGGCGCGGCTTCCGCGCGGGTCGGCAAGGCATGCGTCGGAGAGCAGCAGGCCCGAATCTTTGCAGTATGTCGCTGTCACCACACCGGGCGCGAGCTCGAACTTTTTAAGCGGTTCGCCTCCCGCCGCCGCTTCGTCGATATACTTCTGGTGCAGCTTCGTCATAACGGTGTCCCACACGAGAGCAGCTGGGTTCTGCTTGAAGTCGTTTAGCGTCAGCGGCATGTCGTAACCGAACCAGACACCGCCCACATAGTACGGCGTGTAGCCGACGAACCAGCGGTCGTAGTCGGCGTTTGTCGTACCGGTTTTACCGGCGACATCAACCGTGTTGCGCAGCGTGACGGCGCGGCCTGTGCCGTTTATCATGACGTTCTGCAGCATCTTTGTCATGATGGACGCGGTCGTGTCCTGTATGACGATTTCGGACTCGCTCTCGTTCAAAAGTATGATGTTGTCCTCGCTGTCCGTCACCTTCCAGAAGGTTCTCGGCTTGTTCCACACGCCGTTGTTCTGGAAGATCGCGTAACCGGCTGTTATCTCGCGGACGGTGATGCCCCATGTGAGCTGTCCGAGCGCGAGCGGCGCTATCTGCTTGTCGCTCATGACGACGCCGGCTTCGTTCGTATACGATTCGATAAGCGAATACATGTGCAGCTTATCTTTCATGAATGAAAACGACCTGTCGACGGTCAGCTTCTGCAGCACGCGCACCGCGACGGTGTTGACGGAGCGCTCGATCGCGCTGTTCACCGTCGTCAGACCGTTATACACTGCGGGAAGGTTCTGCGGCCACGCCTTCGGTGCGACGTAGGTCGCGGCGTCGTATGTCGTGCTGCTTAAGTCGGTGTAGTTGCCGAAGTTGACCGGCACGTCGTCGAAGACGCTGCCGTAGGTGATAAGTCCGAGGTCGAGCGAGGGCGCGTACACCGAGAGCGGCTTTATCGCCGAGCCCGGCGGGCGCACCGACTGCGTCGCTCTGTTGAGCGGGCTGTTCTGCGTCTTTTCGCCGCGCCCGCCGACAAGGCCGAGCACGTCGCCCGTATACGGGTCGATCACGACCATCGCCGACTGCGGCTGTACGCCGTCCGAGACGCGCAGGAAGTTCTCGTCGTTTTCGTAGATCTCCTCGAGCGTTTCCTGGACATCCGGATCCATCAGGATGTAGATTTTATACCCGCCCGTCCAGACGAGCTTGCGCGCGACGGATACGGGATAACCCTTCTCCTCCACCAGCGCGTCAACGACGTCTTCGATGACGGCGTCGACATACCACGAATTTATGGAGCTCGTCGTATCGTTGCTGGAGCGCTGCATATCGAGCGTCAGCTCTTTGCCGTACGCTCCGTCGAACTCCTCCTTTGTGATACAACCGTTTTCGAGCATCTGCTCAAGAACGGCATCGCGGCGCACCTTGTTATTCTCAGGGTATAAATACGGATCGTAGCGCGACGGGAACTGCGGTATCGCCGCGAGCGCGGCGCATTCGATCAATGTCAGATCGGACACTTCCTTGTTGAAGTACGTTTTCGCCGCTGCCTGGACGCCGTAGCAGTTTTCGGAGAGATATATGATGTTGAGATACATTTCGAGTATCTCTTCCTTGCTCTTCTGCTTCTCGAGGTTGAGCGCGCGCAGGATCTCCTGAACCTTGCGCTGTATCGTCACCTCGTCTTCCTGAGTTATGTTCTTGATCAACTGCTGCGTGATCGTAGACGCGCCCTGCGTACCGTTGCTGATGAAGAACTGCACGGCAACGTTCGCGGTGCGCAGCCAGTCGACGCCCTTGTGCGTCCAGAAGCGCTTGTCCTCTATCGAGACGAAGGCGTTGTACAGGTTCTCCGGCATATCGGAGTATGAAACCCAGATCGAGTTCTTCGAGCCGAAAAGGCTCTGGCTGTCAAGCTCGACCGGCGTTCCGATGCGCGCGACGCGGTCGGTGTAGTCCATATAGTATATCTGCGTCGTCGCGTTCTGGCCGGTTTTGAACAGGCTCAAATCGACCGCCGGATCGATGTAGTTTTTCACATATATCGCGAATGCACCCGCCACGATTATGCCCGTGATAAGGCAGACGAGCAGCACCGTCAGCAGTACGTTCAAAAGGTACGCGAAAAACTTGCCGATCACGCGTCCGGCGATGGCGAACGCGTTCGCTATCTCCGCACCCCAGTCGACATTTCCGTATGAATTACGTGGATTTGTTTTATTTTGCATCAAAAATGCTCCAGATTCTTTTTAACCGCCCGCTTCGGTTACCATACATAAGATTATAAGCCGGATTTTTGAATATTCTATTAATCGGGCGGCGATAATAAGGGCGATGCATAATATATATGCGGGAGAGTCGTGCAATGCTTGGCGAACTCAAATCAAAAAAGGCGCCGGTCATAATCGCCGTGGTCGTGTTTTTCGTATCGCTTCTCGGCGCTACTATCTTTTTTGCCGCAGAGATGAAAAATTCATCGCAACCCGTGAAGCCGGGAACGGTTATTTCGTCGCCGCAGGCGACGGCGGTCGGCAACACGGCCGAGAACGTGCCCGACGACCGGTTCTCCGTATACGTTCTGACGACGGACGACAACGGAGTTCTGCTCGTCTACCCCGCTTCCGGCGGCGAACCGCAGTCTACCGGCATATTCGTCTTCACGCTGCCCTCCGCCGACCGCGCTTCGCTCGCGCGCGGGCTGACGGTCGAAGGCGAGGCCGAGCTCGACCGGCTGATCGAGGAGCTTCGCAGCTGACTCTCCCCGTATTATTTTAATACGACGTTGTCTTCGCCCAAAAGTTCCCGCAGCTCGCGCAGCACGAACTCCGTCGCGCAAACGCCCTGCGTCAGCCGGACATATTTCGACGCCGAGCAGTCGTAGGCGTACAGCTCGTCCGCGCCGGAGAAGATAACGGCGAAAGCGAGCAGCTTTTTCGCCGTCGGACAGTCGAGCGACGGCAGCCTGACATACAGCTTGCGCGCATGCGTGCCTGCCTGCGCTGTCTCCTGCTTCACAGGTGCCGGTTCCGCGGATTTTTCCACATTTGCGCCGTTTTCCTTCAGCGGGACGGCGCGTCTGAGCAGCAGCTTGGGCGCGTCGTCCTCTTTGTATTGCAGCGTCCCGTTTACCGCGACGACGCTGTCGGACTCGAGCGCCCAGCCGTAATCGGTCAGCGTTCGCGGGAACGCGATCACTTCGATCTCGCCCGTTTTATCCTCGAGCGTGATAAACGCCATGCGGTCGCCCGACTTCGTCGCCTTGTTTATGCGCCTCGTGACTATGCCCGCGACGGCGACGCTGTCGCCGTCCTTGAATGCGCGGCCGTCCTGCGCGATGTCGTCGCCGGCGACATCCGCATCGTCCGACTGTCCGCCCGTTATCTCGCCTATGGGTACGGCTCCGAGCGCGCCGATAGCTGCGCTGTAGCCGTCGAGAATGTGTCCCGAAAAGTAGAGCCCGGACGCCTCCTTTTCGAGCAGCAGCAACTCCTTTACGGGGAACTCGGGCACGTCGGGATAGACGTACTTCATCGTCTGCGTGCCGCCCAAACCCAGCTGTCCCGTCAGCCCGATGCGCCTTTCCGCTTCTGCCGCTTCGAGCTGGCGCTCCCACGTCGCGACGAGCTGGCTGCGCTTGACAAGACAGTCGAACGCACCCGCCTTGACAAGCGCTTCGGTCATGCGCTTGTTGGCTTCGACGTCGCCTATGCGCGCGAGGAAATCCGCGAAATCGACGTACTTGCCGCCGATTTCGCGCTTTGCGACCACGTTCATCGCGAACTGCTTGCCGATGTTCTTCAGCGCGAGCAAACCGAAGCGAATCGATTTCCCGTCGGGCGAGACGGAAAAATCGACGCCGCTTTCGTTTATGTTCGGCGGCAGCACCGTGATGCCGAAGCGCTTGGCTTCGTCCATGTATTCGGCGATCTTCGGCGGCGAGCCGAGGACGCTCGTCAGCAGCGCGGCGATATACTCAGCCGGATAGTGGCGCTTAAGGTACGCCGTGCGGTACGATATGAGCGCGTACGCGGCGGCGTGGCTTTTGTTGAAGGCATATGACGCAAACGACGCCATGTCGTCGAAGAGGCCCTCCGCTGCGTCGCGCGGGACGCCGTTTTTCGCCGCCCCCGCGATGAACGCCTCGCGCTCCGCCTCCATTACGCCCGCCTTTTTCTTGCTCATAGCGCGGCGGATGATGTCGGCGTGGCCGAGCGAAAACCCCGCGACCTCGCGGAATATGCGCATGACCTGCTCCTGGTAGATGATGCAGCCGCAGGTCACGTCAAGTATCGGCTTCAGAAGCGGCGTGCGGTACTTTATCTTCGACATGTCGCGGCGGTTCTCGAGGTAGGCCGGTATCGAGTCCATCGGACCCGGGCGGTACAGCGCTATCGCGGCGACGATGTCGTCGAGGTTGCGCGGGCACAGCTGCGTCAGAAGCCCCTTCATACCGGGCGATTCGAGCTGGAATACGCCCTCTGTCTTGCCTTCCGAGATGAGCCTGTACGTCGCTTCGTCGTCGGTCGGTATGCGCGACAGGTCGAAATCCGGCACACGGCGGCGCACCTGCTTTTCCGCGTCGGATAGAATCGTTAGGTAGCGCAGCGCGAGAAAATCGAACTTCAAAAGGCCCAGCTCCGCGACAGTCTCCATCGGGAACTGCGTGACCGCTACACCGTTGTTGACCGCGAGCGGAACGTAGGTGTCTACGGGATCCTCGGTTATAACCACGCCTGCGGCGTGCGTCGAGGCGTGGCGAGGCATGCCCTCGAGCGCGGCGGCGGTGTCGATAAGCCGCTTGACGTCGGGGTCGGCGTCGTATTCGTCGCGCAATCTCTTTTCGTGCAGCGCTTTTTCGAGCGTCATGCCGAGCGACTGCGGAATCAGCTTAGCGATCGCGTCTACGTCGCCGTAGCTCATGCCGAGAGCGCGCCCGACGTCCCTGACGGCGGCGCGCGCCGCCAGCGTTCCGAAAGTGATGATCTGCGCCGTGTGGTCGGCGCCGTATTTATCACGGACGTGCTCTATCGCCTCGTCGCGGCGGTCGTAGCAGAAGTCGATGTCGAAGTCCGGCATCGACACGCGCTCGGGGTTGAGAAAGCGCTCGAAAAGAAGGTCGTACCGAATCGGGTCGATGTCGGTTATGCCGATCAGGTACGCTACGAGCGAGCCCGCGCCGGAGCCGCGCCCCGGACCGACCGGTATGCCGTGCTGCTTCGACCAGTGCACGAAGTCCCAGACGATGAGGAAGTATTCGGAGTAGCCCATCCTGTCTATGACGGACAGCTCGTAGTCGATGCGCGATTTATACGCGTCGATGTCCGCGTCGGCGGGGATGTGGCCGCGCGACAGGCGATCGCCGAGCCCCGAAAGCGTCAGGCTGCGAAGAAAATCCGCCGGCGGCTCGCCGTTGTCCGGCTTATAGCGCGGCAGGCGCAGCTCGCCGAATTCGAAGCGGAAATTGCACCGCTCGGCTATCTTTACGGTGTTCTCGATCGCGCCCTCGTACTCGCCGAACAGCGCGCGCATCTCGTCCGTCGACTTGTAGTAGAACTCGTCCGTCTCGAAGCCGATCGGCCGTCCTTCAGTTACGACGCTGTTCGTCTGTATGCAGAGCAAAACCGCCTGATTTTCGGCATCGGATTTCTTTAAGTAATGGACGTCGTTTGTCGCGACGAGGCTGACGCCGACCTCGCGCGCGAGCGAGACGAGCGGGCGCAGAATCGCCTTCTGCTCCGCGAGACCGTGGTTCTGCAGCTCGATGTAGAAATTGTCGCGGCCGAATATCTTCACGAACCGCTGCGCGCATTTGCGCGCCTCGGCCGTATCGCCGGCCGAAAGCGCGCGCGGTATCGCGCCCGCGAGGCACGCCGACAGCGCGATAAGCCCCTCCGAGTGCTTCTCGAGCGCGTCGTAGTCGACGCGCGGCTTCGAGTAGAAGCCGACCGTGAAGGCGTCGGAGACGAGTTTTATCAGATTTTTATAGCCGGTCTCGTTTTTGACGAGCAGCACGAGGTGCGTCGACTGCGCGTCGAGTTCGTGCGTCTTGTCCGTCATCGAGCGCGCAGCCACATAGACCTCGCAGCCGATGATCGGTTTTATTCCGGCGTCGGCGCACGCCTTGTAGAACGCGACGACGCCGTACATTACGCCGTGATCGGTTATCGCGACAGCGTCGTGACCGGCGGCCTTGACAGCCGCCGGTATGTCGGCGATGCGGCACGCGCCGTCGAGCAGACTGTATTCGCTGTGCAGGTGTAAATGTACGAAATCGCCCATGGCGCACCGCCTTCCTTTCCTTTATGTATAACGCTGTGTCAGCACTGCCTGTCCTCCGCTGCGGCGCGCGCCGCGGCGAGCGCCTTCGCGAGCCGGTGGTTGAACCCCGACTTCGAAACCGGCGTCTCGCACATGAGCGCGAGCTCGGCGAGCGTCGCCGATTCGTTTTCCACGCGCAGCTCGGCGGCTTCGCGCACCTCCGGCGAAAGCGATTCGAAGCCGCCGGCGTCGCGGAACGCGCGAAGGATATCTGCGGCTCTGCCGCCCGCCGACACCGATTTCATGATGTTTGCGTTGTCGCAGTTCGACGCGCGGTTGGCGGCGTTGCGCACCTCGCGGACGATCTTTTCGTTCATGAGGTCGAACGCGGCCTTGTTCGCTCCGATGAAGGCTAAAATGTCCTCGATCGAGCCGCTGTCCTTATAATAGGCGCAGTACGTATCGCGGCGCGTGCATTTTTTCGGCGGCAGCCCGTGCTCGGTCAAAAAATCCGCAAAGCGGTCGCGGGAGGACTTGTCGAAGAACAGAAACTCAAGGTGATAGCCGGACTCCGGCGACGTGACGCTCCCGCGCGATATAAAAACACCGCGCGCGAAGCACCCGGCACAGTTCTGGCACCTGAAGTCAAACACGCCGCTCTCGACGAAGCGCTGCAGCTGCTCTTCGGCGGCGGCAAGCTCCTTCGCCGTATACCCTTCGGTCGCTTCGGCGAACGTTTCGCCGCGCGCATCCGAAAACGCCGCGAGGCCTGTTAAGTACGCCGCGCGGCAGCATTTGCTTTTTATCTTTATCGACCGCAGGTCGTTTTTTACATCTGAAGAAAATGACATGACTCATTACGCCGCGTTACTCCGCGGCCGGTACATATATTATTTCGGGTTCTATGGCGACGCCGGTGCGGTCGAGCACGGTTTTTTTCACCAGATCCATCAGCGCGAGAACGTCCGCAGCCGTCGCACCGCCTGTGTTGACAATAAATCCCGCGTGCTTTTCCGACACCTGCGCGCCGCCGACGCGCGTTCCGCGCAAGCCGCACGAATCGATAAGCTGCGCCGTATAGTGGCCGGGCGTGCGCTTGAACGCGCTGCCCGCGCTCGGGTACTCAAGCGGCTGCTTTTCGCGGCGGGCGCGCATATTCGCGTCCATCGTCTTTTGTATCTCCGCGGCGTCGCCGCGCTT
>DBRA01000026.1:16357-26406 GCA_002305445.1 Clostridiales bacterium UBA1380
CGCATTCCGCCGCGGGCAGGACGCGGCGCGACCGCGATGCGGCGTCGTATACGGTCACCGCATCGACGACGTCCGCCATGCAGCCGCCGTACGCTCCGGCGTTCATGAACACGGTGCCGCCGACCGAACCGGGGATGCCGTAAGCGAACTCAAGCCCCGAAAGCTCCTCCGCGCACGCGGCGGCGGCGCACTTTGAAATCGAAGCGCCTGCTCCCGCCGTGAGCATACCGTCCTCGACGGCGATGCTGTCGAGCGACGCGGTGGAGATGACGACGCCGCGGTAGCCGGCGTCGTCGAAAAGCAGGTCGCTGCCGCGCCCTATGACGAATGGCCGCGCGGCGGTGCACATATCGTACAGCTCCGCAAACGACCGCTCGTCGGCGGGGGTGATCAGAAGGTCGGCGGGACCGCCTATGCGGAACGTCGTCAGCTCCGACAGCGGCGCGTTTTCCAGCACCCGTGCGCCAAGCCTTTCGGCGGCCTTTTTTATATCGTCATAAATCATCTTAATCTCCGGAGGTTTATCGTCACAGCAGAAGAGACGCAAGCTCTTCGGGCGTATTCACAGTATATGTCGGCTCGCAGCCGGCGGCGGTTTTACCGCGCGCGAAAAGACAGGTGTCGATGCCGGCCGCCTTACCGCCGGCTATATCGGACGTCGGTGAGTCGCCGATTACAAGGCATTCCGCCGCCGAACAACCCGTCTCGCGGAGCACATGGTCGAAAAACGCCTTCTCCGGCTTTGCGGAGCCGATTTTTTCCGAAATGAACACGCCGTCGAACAGCGCGCTTATCTCCGAGCGAGCGAAGCGGCTCTCCTGCACGGATGTTATGCCGTTCGTTATGATGTACAGCTTATATTTTTGCGATAACGCCCTGCAGACCTCGAGCATGCCGGAGATCAGGTGCGTTTTCTCCGACAGACGGGCTATATACTCGTCGCCGGCGGCATCGTCCTTCGCCGCTTCCGAAGCCGCCCGCGCGACGGCCGCATCGTCCGTCTTTTCCGCAAGGTGCGCAAAGAAGAGCGCGAAGCGCTCTCGCTTGAGCTGCCCCCGCGTCATCTCGCCCGTCTCGACCATCCGCCAGAGCCGGTCGTTCGTCTCGCGGTAGCATGCGAGTTCGCGCCCGCCGGACGGAAGCCCGCGGGCTTCCAGCGTCTCGGCGAGCGCGCTCTCCTCGCAGCGGTCAAAGTCGAAAACCGTGTTGTCGGCGTCCAACAGCAGCGCTTTGTATTGCTTGTTTGCGGTCATTTTATTTTAGGATAAACTTGTGGTAGGTCTTTTTGCCCTTACGGACGATAAGCCCGCCTTCGAAAGCGGATTTCGGGAGCGTTGCGGCGAAGTCGGCGACCTTTTCGTCTCCGGCGAATACGCCGCCCTGCTGGATAAGGCGCTTCGCCTCGCCCTTCGACGGCGCGAGCCTGCTCTTGACCATGATGTCGACGACGGCTACGGCGCCGTCGGCGAAGTCGGAATCGTCGAGCTGCGTCGTCGGCATATCCGCGCTGTCGGAGCCGCCGCCGAAGAGGGCGCGCGCGGCCGCGCGGGCCTTGTCGGCTTCCTCGGTGCCGTGGATGAGCGCCGTGACCTCCCACGCCAGCTTTTCCTTCGCGGCGTTGATCTCGGAGCCTTCGAGCTTCTCGTACTGCGCGATCTCGTCGAGCGGCATGAACGTGAGCATCTTCATGCAGTTGATTACGTCGGCGTCGTCGATGTTGCGCCAGTACTGATAAAAATCGTAGGGCGAGGTCTTCGCGGGGTCGAGCCAGAGCGCGCCCTTCTCGGTCTTGCCCATCTTCTTGCCCTCGCTCGTGAGCAGCAGCTTGAACGTGAGCCCGTATGCCTCCGCCTGCTTCTTGCGCCTGATAAGCTCGACGCCGCCGATGATGTTCGACCACTGGTCGTCGCCGCCGAACTCGAGCTTGCAACCGTATTCGTTGTAGAGGTGGTAGAAGTCGTAGCTCTGCATCGGCATATAGTTGATCTCGAGGAAGGTGAGCCCCGTTTCAAGGCGGGATTTATAGCATTCGGCCGCCATCATGCGCGCGATCGAGAAGTGCGGGCCGACCTCGCGTATGAAGTCGATGTAGTTCATGCTGCAGAGCCAGTCGGCGTTGTTGACGAAAATCGCCTTGCCGTCGGAGGTGTCGATGAAGCGCGCGAACTGCTTTTGGAACGCGGCGATGTTGTGGTCGATCTGCTCCTTTGTCAGCATCTTGCGCATCTCGTTTTTGCCGGACGGGTCGCCGATCATAGCTGTTCCGCCGCCGAACACCGCGATCGGGCGGTGTCCCGCCCTCTGCATGTGCGCCATAATCTTAAGCTGGATGAAGTGGCCGATGTGAAGGCTGTCGGCGGTCGGGTCGAAACCGATGTAGAACGTAACCTTTTCGTTTTCGAGCAGCTTTTCGACCGCTTCAGCGTCAGTGCACTGCGCGATCATGCCGCGCTCGACGAATTCTTTATATAGACTCATTTTTATATATACCTTTCGGTGATTTATTTTATGTTACCGCCCTCGGCGATCATTTCGCGCGCGGCCGCCCTCTGCGAATCCGTCACCGATATGCCGCCGATTATGCGGGCGATTTCCGCCTCGCGCCCCGCGCCGTCGAGCTCGCGCACGCTCGTTTCCGAGCGGCCGCCGACCTCATGCTTTTCGACGAGCAGGTGCGTGTCCGCGAGCGACGCTATCTGCGCCGAGTGCGTCACGCACAGAACCTGCGCGCCGCGCGAGAGCCGCTTCATCTTTATGCCGACCTTGCGCGCAGTAGAGCCCGATACTCCCGTATCGATCTCGTCGAATATGAGCGTCTGCGCGCCGGATACGGCGTTAAGCGACGACTTGAGCGCGAGCATTATGCGCGAAAGCTCGCCGCCGGACGCGATCTTCGCCATCGGGCCGAGCGGTTCGCCCGGGTTCGTCGCGATCATGAATTCAACGTCGTCGACGCCGCGCGGCGAATATCGCGCTCCTCCGTTCTGCTCGGTCAGCCTGCGCATGTCGACGGCGAAGCGCACCTTCGGCATGTCGAGGAACGCAAGCGCGTCCATGACCTCCGCCGCGAGCTTCTCCGCGGCGGCTTTGCGCTTTTCGGTAAGCACAGCCGCAGATTCGGCAGCCTCTTCCTCGAGTCGCGCCGTGAGTGCGGTAAGCTCGCTTATCTTAATGTCCGACTCCTCGAGGTCGGAAAGCCGCCGCGCGGCGTCCGCCCTGTACGCTTTGATTTCCTCTATCGTCGCGCCGTATTTTGCGCGCAGCTTCGATATCTGATTCAGCCGCGACTCGATGGCGTCGAGCTTCTTTTCGGGGTCCTCGCCGTCGTCCTCGGCACACTGGCTGACGCGCTCGGCGATGTCGACGATTTCGAGTCTGTACGACTCGAGCTGCTTTGAGTACTCCTCGGCTTCGGGAATGACGTCGGACAGCTGCGCGAGCGCCATGCAGGCGCGCTCGATCAGGTACGACGCCGTGGCGCCGCGCTCGGAGCTCGCGAGCGCCCTGTATACAAGAGACGCGTTTTTGGATATGCGCTCGCGGTTCTTCAGCTTCGCCTTGAGCGCTTCAAGCCGCTCCTCTTCGTCTGGTGCGGACAGCTTCGCAGCGTCGATCTCCGCAATCTTGTATTTAAGTATGTCGACGAGCATGTTCTTTTCGCGCGCCGCTTCCGTCAGCGACGCAAACTGCTCGCGCGTTTCGCACAGCTTTTTATATATGCCGGCGTATTCGGACGATGACGCGTCGACGCCGGCGTACTCGTCGAGGATGGTCAGATGGTTCTGCTTCGAGAGCAGCGCGGCGCTGTCGTTCTGGCCGTGAATATCGACAAGGTGCGCGCCCGCTTCGCGCATCATGGACAGCGGCACGGTTTTATTATTGATCTTCGCGGTCGAGCGGCCGTCGGCCGTTATGGTGCGGCACATGTACAGCTCGCCGTTTTCGTCAGGCGGGCAGCCGAGCTCCTCGAGCGCGGCGCACTCCGACGGCGACAGATCCGAAAACAGCGCGGACACCGCCGCCTTGTCGGCGCCGGTGCGTATCATTCCGCGCGGGCTGCGCGCGAACAGCAGCGTCCCCAGCGCGTCGATGATAATGGATTTGCCGGCGCCGGTTTCGCCCGTCAGAGCCGTCAATCCGCCGCGCAGGTCAATATCGAGCAGGCGGGCGACGGCTATATTTTCGATGTGAAGCGAGGTAAGTATAACCGTCCTCCTCCCTTCCGATTACATTTTACGCAGTTATGACGGCATAAAGCCTGCCGCGTATATCGGCGGCGGCGTCCTGTGTGCGCGCGACCATGATGATCGTGTCGTCTCCGGCGACGCAGCCGAGCAGCTCCGGCTCCGACAGCGAGTCGATGCCGGCCGCCACGGCGTTTGCCATTCCGGGGTATGTCTTAACGACGATCAGGTTGCCCGCATTCTCCACGCTCTTGATCGATGCCGAGAGCGCGCCCGTATATATATGCGCGGGATTCTCCTGCGTCTTCGTCGGCACGGTGTATTTGTACACACCCATATCCGTCATGACCTTCGTAAGCTTGAGCTCCCTGATATCGCGCGAAACCGTAGCCTGCGTCACGTCAAAACCGGCGAGGCGGAGCCGGTTTATCAGTTCCTCCTGAGTCTCGATATTCTCCGAGGCGATGATCTGCAGTATTTTTTCCTGACGTTTTGACTTCATTTCGTGAATCTCCAAATAAGGCTTTGTTTATTTATGACAGCTTGATTCTGAGCATGTTTATGAAGCCGCGCTCCTTCAGGCGGATCAGCTTCGTCGTGTGCTTCGACGGAGTTATCTTCACGGTATCGGTTTCGTCTATTTTGACGGAGTCGCGTCCGTCGGCGGTCAGCCATATGTCGTTGCCTCGGCACTCGAAGCCGGAGATCTCGATCACCGACTGTCCGCTTAAAACGAACGGGCGCGATGAAAGCGAATGCGACGACACCGGCGTCACGCATACGACGTGCAGCTTCGGATCGAGCACCGGCCCTCCCGCCGACATCGAGTAAGCCGTCGAGCCCGTAGGCGTCGCGACGACGACGCCGTCGGCGCGGAAGCTGCCGGCTATTTTCATGTCGCAGTAGATATCGAAGTTCAGCAGGCGCGGAACGGGGCTGTTCGATATGACCGCGTCGTTCAAAACCGGCCCGAACGATGTGAACGTCCTGCCGTCTCTGATGACTTCGACCTCGAGCATGAAGCGGTTCTCGATCTCGTAGTCGCCGCTTATGACGCGGCCGATCATGTCGAGCTCGCTTATCTCCAGCTCCGCGATATAGCCCACCCTGCCGAGGTTGACGCCGAGCAGCGGCTTGTTCGCAACCGCCGCGGAGCGCGCGGCTTTCAGGATAAAGCCGTCGCCGCCGAGCACGCATATCGCGTCGGCTTCGCCGAAAAGCGTATCGCGCCCGCAGAACCGCGCGTCCTTCGACGCAAGCTGCGGTATCGCCGCGAGCATCTTCCCGCGGCAGCTTTCTTCCATCATGACCGTGCAGCCGTGGCCGAACAGCACGTCGATGAGACGATGCGTCAGTGTCAGCTCCGAGTCCTTGTCAAAATTCGGTATGAGGGCTATCTTCATCGTCCGTATACAACCTTCTCAATCATTTCGTCGCCGACCGGCTGGCGCTTGCCGCGCGAGCACGCGAACAGGTACTCGACGTTTCCGTCCCCGCCCTTTATCGGCGACACATCAAGCGCGAACGGCGTAAGACCCGCGCCCGACGCGGCGACGAGCACGCGGCGGATCGAGTCCGCGCGCGCCGCTTCGCTGCGCACGATGCCGTTCTTGCCGATATTCGGCCTTCCCGCCTCGAACTGGGGCTTTATAAGCCCGATGTAGACGGCGCTGTCCGCCATAACAGACGCGGCGGCGGGTATTATAAGAGTCTGCGATATAAACGAGACGTCCGCGACGACAAGGTCGAAATAACCGCCCGGCGAATCCGGTGTCATATAACGCGCGTTGAAGCGCTCGATACACCTCACGCGAGGGTCGGCGCGCAAGGATGCGGCAAGCTGTCCCTCGCCCGAATCCACCGCGCACACCGACGACGCCCCTCTCTGCAGAAGGCAGTCGGTGAAGCCGCCCGTCGATGCGCCGATGTCGAGCGCGCGTGCGCCGGTCGGGTTGATGCCGAACGCATCGAGCGCGTGCTCCAGCTTCAGACCGCCGCGGCTGACATACGGGCAGACATCGCCCTCAACCGTAACGACGCTGCCGTCATCAACAGGAAACGACGGCTTCGTCTCGACGCGCCCGTCGATTTTTACGTATCCGTTTTTTATGAGCGCCTTCGCCCTCGAACGGCTCGGCGCGAGCGAATTCTCGGCCAGGTAAACGTCAAGGCGTAAGCTCATTGTACATACAGAAACGGCACAACGAAGCCGAGCGCCGCGCCCGCCGCGACCTGCAGCGGCGTATGGCCTATAAGCTCCTTGAGGTTCTTCTGCGCGAACTCGGTGTTGCCCTCGAGCAGCTCGTCGACCATGCGGTTGATCAGCTTCGCCTGCTCGCCTGCGGCGCGCCGCACGCCGGCAGCGTCATACATGACTATCGCCGCGATGACGAAGCTCAGCGCGAAAAGCGAAGAGCCGATCCCTTCCGTCTTCGCTATCGCGACCATCGTCGCGACGACGGTGGACGAATGGGACGACGGCATTCCGCCGGACGCGATCAGCTTGCCTATGTCGAAGCGGCGTTCGCGGATGAGCGCAATCAGTATTTTTATTATCTGCGCCGAAAAATACGCTATCAGCGCGCAGACGACAGTATAATTCCCGAAAAACTCTCTTATTACATTCATTTACAAAGCCTGTCGATCCATATTTACCGCGCGGTACAGCGACGCGCGCATGAATTCTTCTTGCACAAAACTTGTCCTGTATAATTATTAATTCCGTTAATACAAAATCGCATCAAATCTGTCAATTTCAATATTCGCGGCCGGCGAGAAGGCGCGCGAACGCGGCAAGCTCATCAGAGCTTCCGGGCGGAAGCGCGTCTATAGCTTTGTTCGTATGGTACAGCGCCTTCTCACGCGCTTCTTCGCGTGATAAAAATGTCAGCGCGGTCACGCGGCCGTTTGCCTTGTCGGCCTCGTCTTCGCCCTCGAGAAGATCGTCGCATATCTGGAACGCGATGCCGACGTTCTCCGCGTAAGCGTCCGCCGCCGCCATATCGGTGCCGCCCGCGGCTATGACGCCGAGCCGGCACGACGCGCGGAACAGCGCGCCCGTTTTGAGCGACTGGATGCGCAAAAGCCCTTCGTACCCCTCCGCGCGGCCGGACAGAGCAAGGTCGAGCGCCTGTCCGCCCGCCATTCCGAGCGGCCCTGCGAAGCGCGAGAGCGTGAGGACGGCCGCCGCGTTCTGCTCAGCGGTTGTTCTGCCGCTGCTTGATGCGACCTCGAACGCGTATGTGAGAAGCGCGTCGCCGGCGAGCAGCGCGCACGCTTCGCCGAACGCCTTGTGCGTCGACGGTCTGCCGCGGCGCATGTCGTCGTTGTCCATGCACGGCAGGTCGTCGTGGACGAGCGAGTACGAGTGTATAAGCTCTATCGCGCAGGCGTATGCGGTCGCCGCATCTTCGTCTCCGCCGTATGCGGCGCAGAATGCGTACACAAGGAACGGCCTGACGCGCTTTCCGCCGCCGAGCGCAGCGTAGCACATCGCGTCGACGAGCGCGCGATAGTCGCCGCTGCCTTTGTCGAGCGCGGCAAGGTACCCCTCGAGCGCGGCGTTTGTTTTATCGGCGCGGCTCTTTATCAGCGCTTTTATATCCGTCATGTTTTATCGTTGAAATCTATTTCGGACATCTCGCCGTCTGTCCCCGCGACGAGTATTTTAACGCGCTGCTCGGCCTTGTCGAGCTTGCTGTTGCACAGCTTGACGAGCGCCACGCCCTCCTCGAACAGCGCGAGCGATTCGTCGAGCGGCGCGTTGCCGCCGTCGAGCGCGCGCACGATCTGCTCGAGCCGCGCGATCGCCTGCTCGAACGTCATTTCGTTTATTTTCGCTTCGTCCATATCAACCCTCCGTATCGCGCCGCACGCGCAGCACGCGCGCGTCAATCTCGCCGTCCGACGTTCTGCAGCTTATGTCGCCGCCGACAGTTACATCATTTACACTCTTGATTATCTTTCCGTCCGCTCCGTAAAGCACGCCGTATCCGCGCGACAGCACCGCCATCGGCGAGAGCGCGTCGAGCATGCCGGCTTCGGTCGAAAGCTGCGCCCTGCGGCGCACCGCGCCCGCCTGCATCGACGAAAGGAGCTTTTCCTCGAGCGACGCGAGCGTCATGCGTCGGTCGTCGATGAATACGCGCGGCGACGAAAGTGCGCGCGACGCGGCGAGACGGTCGACCGCCGCGCGCGATTCCGCTATTCTGCGCCCTAAAACAACTTTTTCGCGGTCTATCAGCGCCGCGATCTTTGCTTTCAGTTCGTTCGTCTCCGGCAGCGCGAGCTCGGCGGCGGCGGACGGAGTCGGCGCGCGGCAGTCCGCCGCGAAGTCGCATATCGTGAAGTCGGTCTCGTGGCCGACGGCGCTGACGACCGGAATAGCCGAAGCGGCTACCGCGCGAGCGACGCCTTCGTCGTTGAAAGCCCACAGATCCTCGATGGAGCCGCCGCCGCGTCCGATTATGATGACGTCGACGCTCTTCGCCGCGTTGAAATACTTAAGACCCGCGATAAGCTGCGCGGGCGCGCCGTCACCCTGTACGAGCGCGGGGTAAAGCACAAGCTTCGCCGCGGGGAAGCGGCGGCGCGATATGTTAATCATGTCGCGCACCGCGGCACCTGTCGGCGACGTTATGATGCCGACGCGCGTCGGTATCTTAGGCAGCGGTTTTTTCCTCGACTGCGAGAACAGCCCCTCGGCTTCTAGCCGCCGCTTGAGCTGCTCGAACGCGACGTAAAGCGCTCCGACGCCGTCGGGCTCCATCGACTCGACGTATAGCTGGTACTGCCCGTCGCGCGGGAAGACGGATACGCGTCCTGTCGCGATGACCTTCATACCGTTTTCGGGCGCGAACTTCAGCTTCGACGCCGATCCTCGGAACATGACGGCTTTTATCTGCGCGCCCTCGTCCTTGAGAGAAAAGTAAAAATGGCCTGTCTTATAATGGTTCGTAAAGTTTGAAATCTCGCCCGTCACGGCTATGCTGCCGAGAAAGCCGTCGGAGTCGACGAGCTTCTTAATATATTCGTTTAACTGCGAAACAGTTACGGGGGTGCGCGATGTTTCCGTATTCATAATCATACACCCCCGTTTTCGAATTTATAGCGCATATATGTCAGGTAAGCGGCGCCGGCTGCGTTGTCTGCCGAAAATTCCGGCGCGCCGAATACGCAGTCGAAGCGCGCGGAAAGATAATCTCTGATTATCCCGTCCGCCATGACGCCGCCCGCGTATACGACCTTCTTTAAGTCCGGACGCGACGCGAGCAGCCCCGCGGTCATCGCTTCGATCGTCCGCGCGACGGTGTCGAGCGTGAACGCCGCCGTCAGCGCCGCGTCGGACGTCTCCTCGTACAGCCTGCGCGCCATATTCTCGCACCCGGACAGGTTGCAGTACGCGCCGTCCACCGACAGCTTCGCCGCCGGCAGGCGCTTCTTGTTTTCAAGCGCTAGCCGCTCGAGCGCGGGGCCGCACGGGAACGGCAGTCCGAGCATGACGCCGATGCGGTCGATAAGCTGTCCCGCGTGAAGATCGCGCGAACCGCCGACCGTTTCGATCGCCATATACGGCGCGCGCGGTGTTACTGCCAAAGCGTCGGTCGTGCCGCCGGAAACGTGAAACGCCGCGAACGAATCGCCCTGCTCGAGCAGCTCGGGCGCCGCGGACGAGCGCACGGCCGCGGCGATGTGACCGGCCTGATGTGAAAATTTATACAGCGGTACGCCCGCCGTCGAAGCGGCGAGCGAAGCGGCCGCTTCGCCCGCGAGAAAGCACGGCATATATGAGCCGTCCGCGTCGCGCGGGAACGCGCTGTACCCGACCGCCGTAAGGTTATCAAACAGTCCGCGCAGCTTTTCCGA
>DBRA01000026.1:26438-48667 GCA_002305445.1 Clostridiales bacterium UBA1380
TTGCCGTCGGCGTCGCACAGAGCGAGCGAAGTCGTATAATTGCTCGTGTCGACGCCGAGAAAAACCGCTTTCATACCCTTCCCGCGGCTTCCGAATCCTTTATGCCGGAGAGAATGCCGTTGACGAAGGCGTACGCGTTTTCGTCGTCGTATTTTTTCGCAAGCTCGACCGCCTCGTCCATCGCAGTTGCGACGGGAATGTCGTCGACGAAGAGCATCTCGTACACCGCGAGGCGCAGTATCGTTCTCGTGCAGGCGGACATTCGCTGAACGCGCCAGTTCTTCGCCGCGGCCTCGATCTTCGCGTCGATTTCCTCGCGCTTATCGCATACCCCCGCATACGTGGCCCTTATATATTCGTTTTCTTCTATGCCGCGGACCGCCACTGCGTTGGCGTAGACGGCCGCGGGGTCCTCCGTGCGGTTGAAATCGTATTCGTATAATAGAGCAAAGACCGTCTCCCTGGCTTCGCGTCGTGTCATCAAAAAGCTCCCGTAGAGTTATAAAAATTATCTTTATCATTATATTATTTTTTACGCTGAAAGTCAATGACAAGGGTAAAGATATGCATATATTTTTGAATAATTGCATAAAAAACGGAGCGTGTGTCTATTACATGCCGGAAATTTCCGCTGATACCGCGTATTTTTCACCATATACTAACACAGAAAAGGAGCGATGGTAACGTGAAACGTATATTTATCGTATTATTGACAGTATTACTCTTTGCACCGTCCGTATCCGGTGCCGAGAAGCATATAAAATGGGTCGATTTCACGCCCAGCTGCGCCGCTTTGTCGGACGCGCTAGCGCTCGACCTCTCGGCGCACGAGCGCGGCGAGAGTCTGAAGTGGACGCAGCTTCTCGCCGTTTACTCCGCGAAGAACGGCGGTTTATATAAATCGTACAAGAAGTCGGCGATGGAGGCGATCGCGCAGCGCCTTCTCGCGGGCGAGGACCCCGCGACCGTTTCCGGCAACGCAAAGCTTTACAACTATTATTCGGAAGCGTACGAAGCGGCGCTCGGCGGCTTCGTCGGAACGTATTACGCCGAGGCGAGGGACGGCACGGTGACACAGGGCTACGGGCTGCGCGTATTCCACCCGATTGCAGCGGGCTACTACTACAGGCACTACGACGACTTCGGAGCGTCGAGATCGTACGGCTACCGACGCGAGCACCTCGGTCACGACCTGATCTCCAACATCGGCACGCCGGTCGTCGCGGTCGAGGCCGGCTGGGTCGAGGCGGCGGGCTGGAACAGGTTTGGCGGCTGGCGCATCGGCATACGCTCGTACGACGGCAAGCGTTACTGGTATTACGCGCATCTGCGCAAGGGACACCCGTACAACGATATCTACGAGGGCAAGCAGGTGGCGGCGGGCGAGGTTATCGGATACGTCGGGCGGACAGGCTATTCGTCAAAGAAGGACGTCAACAACATCGACACGCCGCACCTTCATTTCGGGCTGCAGCTTATCTTCGCCCCGGAGCAGAAGGACGGGTACAACCAGATATGGCTCGACATGTATGCGCTGACGCAGTTCCTCGAAAAGAAGAGGATGAGGACGTACAAGGCCGACGGCGAAGCGTACTCGGAGATCTCGATCTACACGCCCGAAACGCCCGACTGACCGGCGGCGCGCCGGCCGGATGTTAAAATTCACCGGCTGCTACTTGAAAATATTGGCGTTTCGTGTTATTCTATCATGAATAATACCCACGGAGCATCGCTTTAATGAAGATTTTTCGCACCATTTACTACGCGCTGCTCAAGGCGTGCGCTTTTTACACCGTCATATCGCTCGGCTTCTATTCGATAGGAATGGCGATAAGCGACAGCGCAACCTTCAAGGTGCCGACGCTGTCCGTCATGTTCATGATACTCGGCTTTTCCGCAGCCCTCTCCGCTCTCGGCTATATTTTCGATATACCGAAGCTGCCCGCCGCGCTCAAGTATATAATCCACTTCGCCGCGACGGGGGCCGCGTTTTACTTCATCTTCATCGTCGCAAGCGGCGTGTATGCGTCCGGCGGCGCGACGCTTGTCGCGCTTGCGTCGTTCGCGGTCGTATATACTGTCTGCATGGTGATCAGATTTATAATAAAGACGGTCATGAACAATAAGAAGCTGGACGCGGCGGAGTACGAAAACATCTTCGATAATCTTAAAAAGGACAGATGATTAAATGTACATCAAACCCGAAAACGAACGCGGACAGGACAAAATAATACTGGCCGTCACATGTGTGATGGCTGCGGTCCTTGCGGTGATCGTCATCTCCGTTGCCGCGGCATATCGCGCAAAGGAACCGGCCGCACCCGCTTCATCGACAACAGTCGCCGAAAGCACCGCCGAAACAACCGGAACGCCGGAAACGCCGGAGCCGGCTGAAACAGAGACGACCGCGGCGCCCGTCGCCGAAGCCACGGACGCATACGTGCCGTTTGACACGACACCCGAATCGTCAGCCGAATCCGATACGGGAGCGGCAGCGACCGATACCAATGCTCCGGCGGAAAGCGGGAGCTCGGCGGATTACGACAGCGTCATACTCGGCGAGACCGAGGATATGGGGCAAGAATACATCGACAAGATAGTCTTTCTCGGCGACTCGACGACATACGGTCTGCGAGCCTATTCGATGCTTTCCGGCGGAAAGGACACGACGCAGGTGTGGACGCCGATGTCCGGCACTCTGACGCTCTCATATGCGAACGTCGTCAAGATAGTCTACCCCGAAACGAACGAGGAGATCACAATAGCCGAAGCGGTAGAGCGCAAAAAGCCTGAGTACCTCGTCATAACGCTCGGCGTCAACGGCGTTTCGTTCATGGACGAGGCTTCGTTTAAAAAGGAATACTCAAAGCTGGTCGAGAACATAAAGTCGATATCGCCGAACACGAAGATAATGCTGCAGTCGATATTCCCCGTCGCCGACAACTACGCGCTGCTCGATTCGATAAACAACAATAAGATCGACGCGGCGAATAAATGGGTCAAGGCGATCGCGAAAGAATGCGGCGTCAAATACCTCGACACGCAGTCGGTGCTTCGCGGCGACGACGGCAACCTTATAAAATCGTATCAGAACGGCGACGGAATCCATCTCGAAACATCAGGATTCCAGGCTGTTCTGACCTATATCCGCTATCACGGCTACACCGATTAACTTTTTGAGGTGATCGCATGAAGAAGTTCTTATTCGCCGCGGCTGCGCTTGTCATCATGTTCGCCGCCCTCTCCTGCACCGCGAAGGAACAGAGCTACCGGACGGACATCACGTCCGGCGAGCTCGCCGAAAAGCTGCTTTCATACGCGTCGAACGGCTCCGATATGGCGGAGCTCGACAAGGAGTTTTTCACATACTACACGGAAAAGGCGATTCCGGCGTCCGCCGACGACTATACCGTGTACATGCAGGTTTCCGGCGTCAATATAGACGAGATCGGTGTCATGAAGTCGAGCGATCCGCAGGCGGCGAAGGATGTCGTACAGTCATACCTTAAAGGGCGGCTCGACAACTGGAACCCGCAGTATCTGCAGGAGGAATACCCGAAGATGGAGAACGCCGACTGCCGCATCTTCGGCGAGTACGTTGTCTGGACGATCCTACCCGACGAAGAAAAGACCGCCGTATACGAAGCGGCGCGCGAAATTCTGACAGTAGAGAAATAATTATCGGAATAAAACGACACAAAAATAAAATGCTGGAAAAAAACGCCGTTCTATGGTAGAATAAAACCATAGGAACGGCGTTTTTATATTTTAACGCGCTTCCGTCAGGACAGGCTCGGCGGCCTTCTTCTCTTTGACGATGGAATCATACAGCCGCCAGCCGCCGGCAAGGTTATAACAGTCATAGCCGTTTCCGGCGAGTATCCGGCAGGCGATATAGCTTCGCAGGCCGCTGTGGCAGTGCACGTAAACCGGCTTACCCTTCGGGATTCTGTCAAGGTTCTCACGCAGGCTGTCGAGCGGGATGTTCATAAAGCCGTCGATCGCGCCGCGCCTTACCTCGCCCGCTGTTCTCGTATCGAGCAGCGTCACGCTGCCGTCGCGCGGGAGCGCGTCCACGTCCTCCGGGAAAAACTGCTTCACTTTTCCGGTAATCACGTTCTCCGCGACGAAGCCGAGCATGTTGACCGGATCCTTCGCGCTGCCGAACGGCGGTGCGTAGCACAGCTCGAGTTTTGTCAGATCCGTTATCTTCGCGCCGAAGCGCATCGCCGTCGCGATCACGTCCATGCGTTTATCGACGCCGTCGAAGCCGACTATCTGCGCGCCGAGCAGCCTGTGCGATTTTTTATCCCACAGCGCTTTGATCGACATGTTCGTCGCGCCCGGATAGTAGCTCGCATGCGACGCGGAATAGGTATATGTCTTGTCATAATCGATGCCCGACGCGGCGGCGGTTTTCTCGTTAAGACCCGTCACCGCGACTGTCATATCGAAGATGCGCAGTATAGACGAACCCTGCGTCCCCGTGTATTCGCTGCCGATTCCGCAGATGTTGTCCGCAGCTATCCTCCCCTGCCTGTTCGCGGGGCCGGCCAGCGGCACAAACGCCTTTCCGCCCGTGACGAAGTCCTCGACTTCGACCGCGTCGCCCACGGCGTAGATGCCGGGCAGGTTCGTCCGCATGTGCGTGTCGACGACGATTGCGCCGCGCCTGTTTGTTTTGATCCCGCATTTAACGGCCAACTCCGCTTCGGGGCGCACGCCCACAGACATTATCGCCATGTCGGCGCTGACCGCTCCGTGTTCGAGCATTATTCGGAGGCCTGTCGCGTCCTCGCTAATCTCCCTGACTCCGTTGCCGAGGATGAGGGCGACGCCCTTTTTACGCAGGTAGGCGTGAACGTCCGCCGCCATGTCGGAGTCGATCGGGGCGATCAGGTGGTCGGACAGCTCGACGATCGTCACGTCGAGTCCGGCGTTTTTAAGGTTCTCCGCCATCTCGACGCCGATATAGCCGCCGCCGACGACTACGGCCGAACGGACGTCGTGCATTTCGATATACGACTTGATTTTCAATGTATCTGGAATGTTGCGCAGCGTGAAAACGCGGCGGCTGTCCGCGCCGGGTATGGGGGGCATTATCGGCTCCGCGCCGGGCGACAGGATGAGGTTGTCGTAGCTTTCGGCGTAGACCTTTCCTGTGACGGTATTTTTCACTTCAACTGTTTTTTCGTCCGGGTTGATCGCCGTCACGTTGTTGTTGATGCGCACGTCGATGTTGAAGCGCGCGCGAAAACTCTCCGGCGTCTGAAGCGTCAGCTCCGACTCGTCGCCGATCTCGCCGCCGATATAATACGGCAGACCGCAGTTTGCGAACGAGACGTATCCGCCGCGCTCCATGACGATGATCTCCGCTTTTTCGTCGAGCCGCCTCAGCCTCGCGGCGGCGGAGGCGCCGCCGGCGACGCCGCCTACTATAACAGTTTTCATTCTCAGACCGTCCTTTCGGAGTATTATTTGCTATATGAAGGTGCTTACATGACCGCAGACGAAATTATAAAAGACTTCGCCGCGCTGTTCCCTTTCTGGGACAAGCTCTCCGACGCCGACAAAGAACTGCTTTGCCGCCATACTGTGCGAATGCATTATCCGCGCGGGACGAACATCCACGGCGGGGGCGGCAACTGCACCGGCGCCATCATCGTGAAAAGCGGGTGCGTGCGCGCTTATATGCTCTCGGAGGAAGGCCGCGAAATAACGCTTTACCGCCTTTACCCGGGCAACATCTGCATGCTTTCGGCGTCATGCGTCCTGAAGGCGATAACGTTCGACGTCATGGTTGACGCGGAGTCGGACAGCGAGTGTTATATCATAAACGGCAGGACGTTTTCGGATATCGCCGACAGAAATGTCTACGCGATGAATTACGCGCTCGAGACGGCGGTCGAAAGGTTCTCGGACGTCATGTGGGTCATGCAGCAGATTTTATTCATGAGCTTCGACCGCCGCCTCGCGATATTTCTGTCGGACGAGCTTGCCAAAAACGGCGGCGACACCGTGAAGCTGTCAAACGAGCAGATCGCGAAATACATGGGCTCGGCGCGCGAGGTCGTTTCGCGGATGATGAAGTATTTCACGGCCGAGGGCATAGTCGAGCGCACGCGCGAAGGCGTGCGCATACTCGACAAGGCGAAGCTGCGCGCCATCGCATCAGCTTTGTAGCATCTCGAGGATCGCTTTCTTCGGGCGCGCACCGACCGCACGGCTTGTGATCTTGCCGTCCTTTACGACGACGAGCGTCGGAATGCTCGCGACGCCGAACGCCTGCGCCAGCTCCGGCTCCTCGTCGACGTCGATTTTACAGACCTTGACGCCGTCGTTCTCCTCCGCGATCTCGTCGACTATCGGCGAGACCATGCGGCAGGGGCCGCACCATGTCGCGAAAAAGTCGATCAGAACCGGCTTCTCGGATGCGACTACTTCTTCTGTGAACGTATCTTTCGTTAACGTGATGACTGACATGATTTTTACTCCTCGGTTATTTTTATATTTCGGCGCAGCCGGTCCGGCTGGTGTCCGGGCCGTATGTTGTTATCGCCGTTCTTTGAGCTTATTATATCCGATCCGGAGCGGTGTTACCGTGACCAAGTCACGAAAAACGCATATCAGTCAGAAGAACATGAATAATGCCGGTCATGCGGCGGCTTGACGGCCGCGGCGGTTACTGCAGCACGAAGTGGTTCTTCTTAAAGTCGATCACACCTTCGTCGCGCAGCCTTGACAGCTCCGCCGAAAGCGCGCTGCGCTCCACCGACAGATAGTCGGCGAGCTGCTGGCGGTTATAGGCGATGTCGAATTCGCGGTTGTTGTGTTTCTGCGCCTCGCTGGAGAGAAAAGATAAAATCTTGCTGCGCGTAGAGCGCTGGCCGACATGGGTGATTTTTTCGTTCAGCCGCAGATTCTTAGATGCGATCTGCGAAAGAAGGTTGCGGATAATCCGGCTGTGGTACGAGCATGCGGTCGGGCAGGTCGTCAGTATGCGGTTTACGTTGAGCCATAAGACGTCGCATCTGCTTTCGGCGACGACGTCATAGCTCATCAGCGCACCCGGCGAGCAGGCGTACGTTTCCGAGAAAATGTCCGGCGGTGTAACCTTAATCAATATGTTCCGGTTGCCCCAGAAGTCCTCCTGTACAATAAGCGCGCTGCCCGAGAGCATCAGACCGATGCTTTCCGGCCTGTCTCCGATTTTAAGAATATAGGCATCCTTTTCAAAGCTCTGCTTTCTCGCGCCGAGACATGCGAGCATGTTCTCCGCTTCGTTTTCGGAGATACCGCCGAAGAGCGGCGCATCTTTCAGCACGCCTGCAATATTATCCATAGTTTTTGCTCCCGTGTTGTTTTTCCAACCGACTTGGTATAATTAGTATATTATAATATACAATAAAGTCAAGAAATGCGGAGAAATTTATTTGACTTTATCGAATACAGCGCGACTGACACTGTTGTACCGGTACCAGTTTCCTAACAGCGCAGCAAAATTAAATATTATTAGGTAAAAGGAGAAAAAACATGGCAAACGAAATGTTCTGTTTCCAGTGTGAGCAGACCGCCGCATCGAGGGGATGCACAGGAAGAGCAGGTGTCTGCGGCAAGCCCGCTCCCGTCGCCGTCGGTCAGGACGACCTGACCAGAGCGATGATCGGTCTGTCGCTCAGCCTTGCCGGCAAGACGCCGACAAACGAGCAGCGCAGACTGATAATGGAAGGCCTTTTCACCACCGTCACAAACGTCAATTTCAACGGCGAGACCGTCGCCGCTCTTGCCGCGAAGATCAACGCCCAGTTCCCGGCCGAAGACGCATATTACGACGACCCGGGCAAGCCGCTCAACCTGTGGAGCACCGACGAGGACATCCGCTCCCTCAAAGCGCTGATCCTCTTCGGCATGCGCGGCATGGCCGCATACGCGTACCATGCTCTGATGCTCGACTATACCGACGACGAGGTCTCCGACTTCTTCTTCGAGGGGCTGCGCGCCGTCGGCGATACGGAGGCGGACATGGATACTCTTCTGCCCGTCGTGCTGAAGGTGGGTGAGGTCAACCTCAAGTGCATCGAGCTGCTCGACAGGGCGAACACCGAGACATACGGCACGCCCACGCCCGTCACCGTTCCGCTGACGGTCGAAAAGGGGCCGTTCATCGTCGTCTCCGGCCATGACCTCCGCGACCTGCAGCTGCTGCTCGAACAGACCGAAGGCAAGGGCATCAATATCTACACCCACGGCGAGATGCTGCCCGCCCACGGTTATCCGGAGCTTAGAAAATACAAGCACCTAAAGGGCAACTTCGGCACCGCGTGGCAGAATCAGCAGAAGGAGTTCGACAACATACCCGGCGCGGTCCTCTTTACCACAAACTGCCTTATGCCGCCGAAGGCAAGCTATGCGAACTGCGTGTTCACGACCGAAGTCGTGTCCTTCCCCGACATCGTCCACATCGGCGAAGACAAGGACTTCACGCCGGTCATCGAGAAAGCGCTTGAGCTCGGCGGATACGAGGAAGACAGGCACTTCACCGGCATTAACGGCGGAACAGAAGTCACCACCGGCTACAGCCGCGGCACGATAATGTCCGTCGCGGACAAAGTCGTCGAAGCCGTCAAGGCGGGTAAAATAAAGCACTTCTTCCTTGTCGGCGGCTGCGACGGCGCGAAGCCGGGCCGCAATTACTACACCGAATTCGTGACGAAAACCCCCGCCGACACCGTCGTTCTGACGCTGGCATGCGGCAAGTACCGCTTCAACGACCTCGACCTCGGCACAATCGAAGGGCTGCCGCGCATCATGGATATGGGACAGTGCAACGACGCCTACGGTGCGATTCAGGTGGCGGTCGCGCTTGCGAACGCGTTCGGCTGCAGCGTGAACGAACTACCGCTCTCGTTTGTCCTCTCCTGGTACGAGCAGAAGGCTGTCTGCATCCTGCTGACGCTGCTTTACCTCGGCATCAAGAACATCCGCCTCGGACCGACACTGCCCGCGTTCCTGTCTCCGAACGTGCTGAACTTCTTAGTCGAGAAATTCGGCATCGCGCACATCACGACGCCGGACGAGGATCTGAAGGCGCTTCTCGGATAAAGTATTTTAATACAGCAAACCCGATATTAAACTAAACAGCACCCCATATGCCGGACAGATAAATGTTATGTCCGGCACATGGGGTGATTTTTGTTATATGCAAAACTAAAGCTACACATTTAATTTTATTTTTGCGAAGCCAATGTACCAGCAAATTATTAAGCGCAACTCATGCGCATAAACAAACGGTTGACAGCTTTAACAACCGATTGATAATTGTTAAGCGCAGCACCGCATGGTACAATAAGATCGCAGGCCTGCAAATGAAATACCGGAGGTGCGATATGACCATAAAAATAGGCGCGATTATCAAAAGGCTGCGTACGGAGAAAAACACAACTCAGGAAACATTAGCCGCCGCGTTAGGCGTGACGCCGCAGGCTGTATCGCGATGGGAATCGGAATGCTGCTACCCCGATATGGAGCTTCTTCCCGCGCTTGCCGACTACTTCTCCGTAAGTGTTGACGAGCTGATAGGCTATAATCTCTCTGACCGCGAAGCGGATATAAAAAGGGTAAGACGGCAAATGGAGCGATTGTCGGAAACGGGTACGGACGAGGAGCAGCTCAGCTTCGCAAGGAATGCTTATGCGCGATATCCGTATCTGCCCGATGTAAAAGTATACCTCGCAATGTGCTTATCCGACCTTTATACGAAGACAGGTCAGACCTCTCATTTTGAGGAAGCGAAAAACCTGTGTATGTCGGTTATCAACGACAACTGCGGCACCGAGGATCGATACGACTCGATTACGACATTGAGCCGGCTTTATAGGCAGGCCGGCAAAGCGGACAAGGCAAAGGAAACGCTGGACCTGCTTGTTCCGATGAAATACTGCAGGGAATCCGCACTGTCCTGCGGAATCGGCGACGGCAATACGGAGTATTACATTCAGGACGAGATCGACAAGCTGACCGACTGCCTCGGAACAGCAATTCGCGGTCTGGCTGTTAACGAGGATGTGCCGAACGATCCGTCGACGTGGGAAAAAAAGATAGAGATACTTAAGACATCAAACGAGCTGTATAAGATGATATACGGCGACAATCTGATGTTCTTCCATATCCGCCTTTCGATGAATTACCGGCTTATCTCTACATTTGAGCTGTCGCTCGGTAGGATGGATGATGCGCTTTCGTCGCTCGAGAAAATGTGCCGTCACACAATCGCGTACGATAAATCGTATGCGGATGACCGCGGAAAGAATTATTCGTCTATCTTCACCGATAAACTGACATACAGTGAAGCAAGCGATGATTTTCACGAGTTAAAGGAACACACATGGAGCTATCACATGCTTGATTGCCTGCGGAGCAGGCTGTATGACGCCATCAGAAACACCGGCCGATTTAAACAGATTGTCAAGTCGCTGGAGGAATACGCGAAATAGCGTAACTGTTTTACAATTAAACGCGGCTTCGTGCCGATAAATACAAAGCGCTGTGGAATAATAAAAAAAGTCCGCATTAAGGGTAAACCCTTAATGCGGACTTTATTATTGCGCTATACCGATTCAGCGAACCTTCTTGCGGAGAAGAGCGGTAGCGCCGAGAGCCATAACGGCGACGAGCGCGACGACAGCGATGATATCGCCGGTCTGAGGAGCCGTGACAACGGGAGCCTCAACGGTCGTCTCGGCAGGGGTCTCGACAGCGGCGGTTTCGGCGGGAGCCTCAGTCTCGGCGGGAGCTTCAACGGCGGCGCCGGGAGCGTCGAACGCGGAAGCTACCTCATCGGCGGCGAGAGCTTTGGTGTAGATGGCGAAAGTGTCGATGGAGCCCATGAAGAACTCGCCGGCGCCCCAGTTGGCCTTACCGATCTGGAAAACGGGAGAATCGCCGATGCAGTTGGGGATAGCGACATCCTGTCCGGCGGAGGCGGGAACGTTGGCAGCTTCCTCGCCGTTGACATAAACGATGGTGGAACCGTCAGCGGGGAATACGCAGACGAGGTCAACCCATTCGTCAGCATCGTAATAGATGCCGGTGGCGGTGGCGTTGCGGCCGACTTCGGTGCCGTCATCTTTAAGGTGAGTGCTGTTATAGCGCTCTACGTTGATGGAGGTGTTGACAAGGCAGCCGATGTAGTGCTCTTTCGGATAGTTGTTGACTTCATCAGAGGATACGCAGAAGGGCCACTGTGCGCCGGTGACGCCGTCGGCCATGAATCTTACGGCGATCGTAAGTTCGGTTGCGCCGGCGAGGTCGACGTCAGCGACGAGGTATCCGACGCCGTCAAAGGTGGCGACGCCGTCGGCGATCGTGACTTCGTCGATGTTGGTGAGGCCCTCGGTGTCGTCCATGTCGTAATAAGCGACCTGTCCGGCGGGAGCGGCAGCGTAGGTCATGGATGCAAGGCATGCAAGCATGACCGCAGTCATGAGAAGAGCAAGCGTTTTCTTCATGAAGTTTTCCTCCAAAATTATTTACGCGTGCTTAACGCGTGTTTCTTTATCTTATGTTAACCCTGTGTTTTAATAATGTCAATAGTTAAGATGGTTAAGTTGGTCTGATTGTATTTCTAAAAAAGTTATAATAATGAAAAATAACAGATTTGATTAATATATGTCTGGAAAATACAGGCATAGCGCAATTCAAGTATATAAAACATGACGGCTGCGGTTTTCCGCAGCCGTCCGGATTATGTAGTTTTTTCCTTTATGTTTTACTATTAAGCTCCGCGATAAGCTTCTGTATCCGGTTTGCTTTTGTCTCCTCCTTTTTAGCGAGTTCTATTTTATTTATCTGCTCGCGCTTAAGGTAATCCGGCTGACGTATAAACTTTTCCAAAACGCCGGCATCTCTGAACATTTCTTCGAGGTGTTCCGGAAGCGTGAATACGCGCTGCTGATCGTCTTTTTCCAGTGTGACGCGAACGACATCACCGAGCTCCTTGCCGACAGCGCGGCGGATGAACTCGTTGTAGACGAAGTAGTGGCCGTTCCTTGACGCGAGCAGCGTATGCTCAAACGGATGGCCGTCCACAGTTATTTTAACGGGTATTTTGCCGTTCGAGCCGAAGCATTCGGCGGCGGGTTCGGGGAAGTACACGACGCTCCACTGAATTTTGCCCTCGAGCCGCTTGATTTCCGCATCAAAGCTGTATTTTTCCATCGCAATCTCTTCTTTCATTAATCAGTCGCTTCGCGGTATCGATTATACATGCGGACATAGCGCCGCGTCAAGCTCTTCGCCGAATTTTCGCCAATCGTCAAGACTCCAGTTGTGGTCGAACTCGAATGTTGTCACAGCCTTATGCCATAAATCGTTCCGCGTAGGGAATACGCCTCCGCATATCTCTCGCGCATACATCCAGAACCGGTTCGACGGAATGCCGGACGCTGTTTTAAGCGCAGCCGCGTGCAGTCGTGCCCAGAACCGCGCATACGGGAACCCGTCAAACTCAAGCAGCGATTCGATTGCGCTGTCGACGTCGTATTCGACCCGTCGAAGCTCTGTTTTCACAACACCGCCGTCGTCGTCAAGCAGCGCGTACGGGGCGCGCCTGTCGTAGTCGGCCGGCAGCCCGCAGCTTCCCGGGTCAAGCAGTATTTTACCCGCGGCGATCCCGGTGAACTGCAGATGGTTGTGTCCGAACAGACACACATCGCCCTGATAAAGCGCGACCTCATCCGAGCATTCCTCGGCAGCGCGCTGCATCTTCCGCATCCCTTCGTCAAATGTGAACGGAGCCTTCTCCATCATCCTTGCGTATGAACCGGAGTGATATACATCGAGTCTCGGCTTGTGGTGGATCAGCGATATGCTGTGCGACAAATGCGCGGTTCTGCCGCCCGACAGCCTGACGTCCGCGGTTTCGGGCAGGGATTTCAGATATTCCAGATTTTGCTTTGACAGATTATGATACGTCCAGAAGTTCGGCCACATCTGATCGAGCCCGCAGCTTGCCGGCTTCGTTTCGTCGAGAGCAATCACGCCGATATCGCCGTTTCCCAGTACGGCGGTGCAGTTCGGCAGAGCGCGGATCGTGTCGATCACATCGTTAAGCGCCGGCGTGTCGCGTATGTAGTCGCCTAAAAGCAAGTAGCCCTCCGCGCCATTCGCCTCGGCATCGTTTAACACAGCCTTTAGCGCGGCGCAGTTGCCGTGTATATCCGAGATGACGGCATAACGCATGATGTTTCCTCCGTTACACTTTTTCCCATTATAATCGAAATTCATCGGCATTACAATAAAGAACTTACGTATAAACCGTAATAACTTTAGGATTAATCTCGATCGCCGCCGCATTTGCAGCTTAAACAAAAAAGATGGCTGATATATCAGCCATCTTTTTACTCCATCTCTTTCAAAACCTTTAAAAAGTTTGCCGCGTGCACCGCTTCGTCCTCGGCAAATTTAGCGAACATTTCGGCTAAACGTTTATTATCGCCCATCTCCTGCGAATACAGCTCGAAATTGCGCGTAAGCTCCGTCGAGTCTTCCCACGCTCTCAATACCCTGTCCCTGTTCGTTATCAAAAATCCGTTTTTATCGTCCATTAATGCTCACCTCCCGACCTTATTATTTGCGATAAATTCGTCCTTATTCACCGGCGGCAGACAGCTGCGGTTCCGGCATTCATATATTGCAGTCCTGCCGTTTATCAGCCTGTACTCGTCGGTGGGTTCGTCGAGAACTTTCACATACGCGTCGGACGGTATATAAAGCGGAAGCTCAGATATATCGTCGCCGCCCCTGACGACCGTTATCACGGCGGGAGAGTCCGTATAGTCGGACAGCGCCGTCATGAACATCGCATAACCGGCGGGATACCTTTTCGCTTCTCCGGACATGAAGCGAAGCTGCTTTTGCAACACGTCGTCCATACCTCCGTCGGGCCGGATATAACTTAATTTTACGAGGTTGTACGCCATCAGCGAGTTGCCGCTCGGCATGGCCCCGTCGTATGTGTCCTTGGGACGGAAAATAAGAGTTTCATTCTCCTTGCCGTAGATATAAAACCCGCCGTGCTCTTCGTCGAAATATTCGCCTACCGTTTTCGCCGTCAGCCGCGCGGCTCTATTCAGCATCTCTCTGTCGAACGTGATATCGTACATAGCAAGCAGCGCGTAAATAAAGCATGCGTAGTCCTCTAAAAACCCCTTGCCGCTCTTTTTTCCGTTGCGCCAGCTCACGTAAAGCGTGTCGCCGTCGCTCAGGTTATCCTCGATGAACCGCATCGCCTTTTCCGCCGCGTCTAAATATTCGCGCCTGCCGCTGACCCTGTAGATATGGCACAGCGCCGCGATCATCAGGCAGTTCCATGACGTTATTATTTTATCGTCCGTGTGTAGGCTCGCGCGCTTTTTGCGAAACTCCCTGATTCTCGGCAGATACCTGTCAAACCTGTTTGTAAAATCTCTCGTGCCGAGCAGATTCGGAATGCTCCTGCCCTCGAAGTTGCCCGATTCGGTGATGCCGAAGTATTTGTTGAAGGCCGCGCCCTCGTCCTCACCGAGAAGCTCTGTTATCTCCGACGGCTTGAAGACGTAGTATCCGCCCTCCTCGCCGTCGCTGTCGGCGTCCTGCGCACTGAAAAATCCGCCGCCCTCCGAGCGCATCTCGGATAGAACATATGACGCCGTCTTTTCCGCTATCTCCATGTAAATCGCGCGTTTAGTCGTCTCATACGCCTTCGAATACGCCGAGATCAGCAGCGCGTTGTCGTAGAGCATTTTCTCAAAGTGCGGAACGAGGAAATACCGGTCGGTGGAGTAGCGGCAGAAGCCGTAGCCGATGTGGTCGAAGATGCCGCCGCTGTACATCTGCATGAGCGTGACTTCAGCCATCTTGAGCGCTTCGGCGTCGCCGTATTTTCGATAATGCCGCATTAAGAACATGAGGTTGTGCGGCGCGGGGAACTTGGGCGCGCTGCCGAAGCCGCCGTATTCGTCGTCATAGTTCCGCTTGTAAAGGTCGACAGCCTGCTCGATAATGTCTTCGTCCGTATCCTCGTAATGGTGCTGCCGCCCGTTCAGCGCCGCGGTTATTTCATCCGCCGACTGAAGCAGCGAGTCGCGATCGGTCTCCCACTTTTCCGCAACTGCCAGAAGCAGTTCCTTGAAACCGATCGAGCCGTACCTCGCTGTTTTCGGGAAGTACGTGCCGGCGAAAAACGGCTTCTGGTCGGCCGTCATTATGATGCTCGTCGGCCAGCCGCCGCCGCCCGTGAACGCCTGACAGACAGCCATGTAGATGCTGTCGATGTCGGGACGCTCCTCCTTGTCGACCTTGACAGACACAAAGTGCCGATTCAATATGTCCGCTATCTCGGGGTCCTCGAAGCTCTCGTGCGCCATCACGTGGCACCAGTGGCATGTGCTGTATCCGATGCTGAGGAACACGGGCTTGTCCTCTCTTTTCGCCTTTTCAAAGGCTTCCGCGCACCACGGGTACCAGTCCACCGGATTGTTCGCATGTTGCAATAGATACGGGCTCGTCTGCCCCGACAGATGATTGCTCACGTTTAATACCTCATTTCCTCAAGTCGCCGGTGGCGGGATTGTCGATCAACCTGCCGTCCTCGGTGAACCGCGAGCCGTGGCACGGGCAGTCCCATGTGCGCTCGAGCGCGTTCCACTTCAGCGCGCAGCCGAGGTGCGGGCAGCGCTTTGTCGAAGGCGTCAGCAGGTTCACCACCGCCTCGAACGCGTTGACCGCGAGCTGCGGTCGCAGGATGCACCTAGACGGAGAAAATACCTCCGCATTCGGGTTCTTCCTGTCGAGAACCATATCGGTCAGAATCATCGCGGCCGCCATCGACGACGTCATTCCCCACTTGTTGAATCCGGTCGCCACGAATAAACCGTGCGTTTTTGCGGAATACGGGCCGATATACGGCACGCCGTCGAGCGTCATGCAGTCCTGCGTCGCCCAGCAGTATCTTTCGACCGCGTCCGGATAATGCTCCTTTGCGAACTCCCGCAGCTCGCGCCAGTTGCCGCCCTTTTTGCCGGTGCGGTGGTCGCCGCCGCCGATGAGCAGGAGATTGCCGTAATTGCGGAAAGACATGCCTTTCATCGCCTCGTCGACATACATGCCGTCAACCTGCTGCGCACCCTCGAGCGCGATGACGTACGAGCGGTGCTGATACATCTTCAGAAAATAGCTGCCGTGCTTGTTTATGAAAGGAAAGTGCGTCGCCACAATGATCTTATCGGCCGTTATGATGCCGCGGTTCGTGATCGCCTTCGTGCCGACGAGTTCAAGCGCCTTCGTGTCCTCGTATATGCGCAGGCCCTTAGATATTTCCGCGATGAATCTGAGAGGGTGGAACTGGGCCTGATTTTTAAACCGCACAGCTCCCGCCACAGGGAACGGAAGCGGCAGGCTCTCGACAAGCTCGGCGCTATAACCGAGTGTTTTAAGCGCGGCGACTTCCTTTTCAATTTTTCTGCGGTCGTCAAGCGAATAGACATACGCGTCCTTTTCCTCGAAACCGCAGTCGATGTCCCGGCACAGCTTGTAAAACTCGAGGACGGCTGCTTCGTTCGCGTTAAGATACTGCCGTGCCTTTTCATCGCCGAATGAGCGGAGCAGCTTATCGTATATCAGCCCGTGCTGCGACGTTATCTTCGCCGTCGTGTTCTTCGTTATGCCGCCGCAGACAGTCTCCGCCTCCGCGAGGACATAGTCCGCCCCCGCCCGCTCGAGCATGTAAGCGCAGAGAATCCCGCACATGCCGCCGCCGATTATCAGCACGTCTGTTTTTATATTGCTTTTTAAGCTGTCGAAATTCGTTTGTTCTGATGTATCTTCCCAAAGTGATTTCATATACGACCGCCTTAAAAATAATTGCGTTCCTGAATATTATCTCACCATGCGAAAATACTATTCCGTGAAAGGAGCGTGTATAAAAATATGTTCAAACACGAAAAACAGCTTTTCCATCCCGTCGCAATCGAAAAACCGAACCCCCAGTATGCCGTACTGCTGCAGGAGCAGCTCGGCGGCGGCAACGGCGAGCTGAAGGCCGCGCTGCAGTATATGTCTCAGAGCTTCCGTATCAAGGATCAGCAGATCAAGGACCTTTTCCTCGACATCGCGGCGGAGGAGCTCGGACACATGGAAATGGTCGCCCAGATGATAAACATGCTGAACGGCCACGACGTGGACGCCCAGGCGGTCGGCGCCGGCGAGATACAGACACACGTGCTCCTCGGGCTCAACCCGGGACTTATCAACTCCTCCGGTTATTCGTGGACCGGCGACTACGTCACCGTTACCGGCGACCTCTGCGCCGACCTGCTTTCGAATATCGCGTCCGAGCAAAGGGCGAAGGTTGTGTACCAGTATCTGTACCGCCAGATAGAAGATAAAAAGGTCAGGGAAACCATCGACTTCCTGCTGAACCGCGAGGAGGCGCACAACGCCCTGTTCCGCGAAGCCTTCAATAAGGTGCAGGATACCGGCTCGAACAAGGACTTCGGCGTCACGGCGGACTCGAGAATCTACTTCGACCTGTCAGGTCCTTCGCCGAGCAACGCTTTCGGTGACACGAAAGCCAACCCGCCCAGCTTCAACGATCCGAATAAATAATATAAAGATACCCGATGAAATGCAATGAGGTTTCATCGGGTATTTTATATAATAAATATTAATGCTTATATGACTGCGATATCATTTTTTCGTTGAGTATTGACAAAAACAGCTATTTACCGTATTATAGCATATAATGGAAATTCTATCAAGCGGGTTAATACCTTTTACCAAAAGCGAGCCGTCATTTATCACAGCCGCTTACGCAGCTTTTATTTATGTGAACGTAATAAATCATAAAATTTTTTAGCGAAGGAGACTTTTATGATCAACATCGAAGACAGTTCATATGCGCCGAACATGTCCGAGATAAGTGAGATGGTTGCGAACGAAACATTCGACGAGCTGTACCGGTATATGATAAGCGAGTATCAGGCGCTCATGAAGATCGAGTACAGCCGCGAAGCTGCGTTCAAGGGCTGGAACGTCAAGTATAGAAAATCCGGCAGGACGCTCTGCACCGTCTATCCGCGATCAGGACACTTTATGCTGCTGCTCGTGGTCGGGCAGAAGGAAAAGCAGCGGGTCGAAGACCTGCTGCCGGAGATGTCGGAAGAATTCCGAAACGCATACAATCGTACCCAGGAGTGGATGGGTCAGCGCTGGATGATGTTCGACATTTCGGTACATACGGCGCTTCTCGACGATATACTGAAGGTCGTCAGAATCCGCAGGGAGAGCAAGTAAGGCGTCTATTTTTATTCGCACGTAATGTATCTCCGGTATGATATTTATTCTGATAAAAACAGTTTTTGCTTATACATACAACAGTTGCGGTAAGCTGCAAGCATCATCGCCGTCGTCTGCATGCACATAAAGTGAGATGTAAAAGAGCTGCATCTACACTGGTTTGTAACCTGTATAGATGCAGCTTATGTTTTATGGAGGCGAGGGGAGTCGAACCCCTGTCCGAAAATTCCTTGGCACGACTTTCTCCGGGTGCAGACGGTCTATTGCGTTTCCCGCCGGTGAAGCCGGCCGTCAGGCCTCACCGGATCGGTATCCCTTTGATACACGGCCGCTGCAAGGGCGAACTCACAGCCGCGTTCCCCACTTAGGTTACGCCCGGATCAGGCCCGTGGGCCTTCCTGACCGGACGGCTGCATTACGCAGCGAGTAACTGATTGTTATCAGCGTTTATTTTTAAGTCGGAACCTTTTAAGGAGATTGCTCCATGCTCCACCCGCTTATCGAACCTCAAAATCTCCGTCGAAACCTTTACGCCCCCGTGTAGAGCCGGCTGTTGCCGGCTGAATTTTTACAGCTTAATTTCTGTGTCTTTTCCCTTCGGCTTGATAACCGCGCCTTCCATGTCGCAGTCCTCGAAGGTGACGTTTTTCATCGAGCACCCCTTGAACACAGCGTTGTCGAAGCACGGCGATTCAAACTGCGCTTCGTTGAAATCAACGCAGCCAAAGAAACTTTGAGACAGGTTCAGACCGCCGAAAAACGTCTTCGTCATGTTGATGTCGCTGAACCGCACGCCCTCCATGTTTATGTTCGAGAACTCCGCATGGTCAAGGTTGATGTTTTCGAAAAGAGCATGCGAGAAGTTGACGTCGTTGAATATCGCGTCAGGCGCCGAAACACCGCGAATCGTCATCGGCTCTTTCTTGTCATCCGGGCGCTTCTCGGGTTCATCAGCCGCCGCTTCGCCGACCACCGTTAAAACATCGGCAAGCGGCTTGCGGTCGCGCTTCGGCGGCATGAATGCCGGTTCGCCGACAGGAACGATCGCCACAATATTGTATTTATCGGGTATGTCGAGTATTTTTCGGCACTCGTCTTCATTGAACGCGCCCATCCAGCAGCCGCCGAGCCCCATGTCCACCGCCTTCAGCAGAAGGTTCTCCAGCGCCGCCGCGGTGTCCTGCAGTATAAACAGGTTCTTAGCTCTTTCGCCGAAGCGCGATACTATTGCTTCTCCGTCCGTGCACACGACGAAAATCACCGGCGCGGTCGTCGCCCATTCGGAGCAGACCTGCTTAAACTGCGCTTTCTTTTCAGGGTCGGTCACGGCGTAGAAATGCCACGACTGCATATTGCACGCGCTCGGAGCCTGTATCGCCGCGTCGACAAGCCCCGTTATTTCGGCTGCGGACAGCTTACGGGAAGTGAAGCTCCTTATACTGCGTCTGGAGTACAATACATCATTAAATTCCATGATTTTATGCTCCTTTTAATATATTACTTCATTCGCGTTTTAGCCGTTTGCCGTTTTATGTTAGTCAGCTGCCTTATTCGGCATTTGACTTTTTACAGCGTTCAGTCGTCATATCTGCCTTTCGATTTCTGTACTCTGTCTATATCGCGGGCCGCCTGGCGTTTCGCGTCGGATTCGCGCTTGTCGTACAGTTTTTTGCCCTTGCAGAGCCCGAGTTCAACCTTGACGTTGCTGCCCGAAAAATACAGCGACAGCGGCACGAGCGTACAGCCGTCCTGCCCGACCGCACCCGCGAGCTTCATGATTTCTCGCTTGTGCATCAAGAGCTTTTTGTCGCGAAGCGGATCGCGGTTGAAGATGTTCCCTTTTTCATACGGGCTGATGTGCATGCCGACGGCGAAGATTTCGCCGCCCTTTATCGTGCAGTATGAATCCTTCAGGTTGACGGAGCCGTTTCTGATGCTTTTAACCTCTGTGCCGTAAAGAGCGATTCCGGCTTCGAAGGAGTCGAGCACAAAATACTCGTGGCGGGCAGCTTTATTCTGCACGATAACTTTTTTGCCTGTCTTTTTCGCGTCCACCCATACTCCTCCTTTTAGAATCCATACAGCGTATTATAACACATCCGGCGCGGGATTTCAAGCGAAATCGGTCGCAGCCAATATTTTTCATAATTTAATTCAAAACAAAATTAAACGGTCGAGCATATTATCTTTTTCTAATTAACCATGGAATTATTTATAATTTTATGTTATAATACGGCTTATATTACGGAGGCGATCACATTGACATTACGACACCTGAAATTATTTACGGCTGTCTGTGACGAGGGTTCGGTCACAAAGGCCGCTGAAAAATTATATGTCTCTCAACCTTCGGTTTCTCTTGCAATCCGCGAACTCGAAGAACATTACGGCGTCCCGCTTTTCGACAGAGTCTCGAAACGGCTTTATATCACGGAGGCGGGCAAGACGCTTCTCGATTTCGCGCGGCGCACGGCTGCGCTGACAGAGGAGGCCGAAACGGCTGTCACAAGCTCGCGCCGCCTTCGCGTCGGATCGTCGATAACGGTCGGCACGCGGTTTATGGCCGGGTATGTCAAGCAGTTCGCGCAGATCATGCCGGATGTGAAGGTTTTTGTGACGATCGCGTCGTCCAGCCATATCGAGGAGATGATACTGAAGAACGAGCTCGACATAGCTTTCATCGAGGGCTCGGTTCACGACCCGCTCATCGACTCGCAAACGTATCTGCGCGACAACATCATCATAATCGCACCGCGCGGATACCGCGCCGCACACGAAAACGTCACGCCGGAGTCAATTTTCGCCGAGCCGTTTCTTCTCCGCGAGAAAGGCAGCGGAACGCGCGAACTTTTCGATGTCACGGTGTCGTCTCTCGGATTTTCGGCAAACGTCATGTGGGAAAGCTCGTCTACCGAGGCGCTGATCAACGCCGTCGCAGCCGGCCTCGGCCTTTCGGCGCTGCCGAAAATGCTCGTAGACGAGAGAGTCGCCGCGGGCGACGTCGAAATCCTCGATATAGACGGTATCAATATGCAGCGAAGCTATATTATGATCCGTCTGCACGGAAGATATATCTCCGAAGCGTCGAAAAATTTCGCCGCCGTTGTGACGGAGGGCGGACAGTCTGCTAAGAATTAACCTTTCAGGTTTTGCGGATACATATTCTGACATCTGCCATGTCATATGACGCCGGAGCCGTTGATGGATAATAATACCGCTCTGATAAAGAACAAACGCTACGTTCTCTGCGCATTCGCGGCCGCGTTGCTGTACGCGCTGAACGCGCCGGTTTCGAAGCTGCTTTTAAATGACATACCCGCGACGCTGCTTGCCGGGATACTGTATCTCGGCGCAGGGGCGGGTGTGTTTTTGCTCCGTGTACTGTCGCCGAACCGTAAAAAAGAAGCCGCTCTGTCGCGCGCGGATCTCCCGTATACGGTCGGAATGGTCGTGCTCGACGTTGCGGCGCCGATACTGCTGATGCTGGGGCTGTCCACATCGAGCGCGGCGAGCGCGGTGCTGCTCAACAACTTCGAGATCGTCGCGACAGCCGTGTTCGCGCTGACCTTTTTCGGCGAAAAAATCTCCGCGCGCCTGTGGGCTGCGATCGGGCTCATCACGACGGCGAGCATCCTCCTGTCGGTCGACGGGGCGACCGGGTTAGGCTTCTCTTTCGGGTCGCTTCTGATACTTCTCGCCTGCGTCTGCTGGGGGCTTGAAAACAACTGCACCCGCAGGCTATCGTCGAAGGATCCGATGCAGATCGTCATAATCAAAGGGCTCTGCTCGGGTGCCGCTTCCCTTTCAATCGGGCTGGCCGTGGGCGAGCGCACGACTGATGTTTTAACCGTAATCGCCGCGCTTGTTCTCGGCTTCTTCGCGTACGGGCTCAGCAT
>DBRA01000026.1:48723-63473 GCA_002305445.1 Clostridiales bacterium UBA1380
TTTATCATAATGGCGGCCGGCGCATATCTAGCCGCGATAGATAGTTAGTCATCTGCATAATATAACGCCGTGTTGTTTTGCATCTGCATAATATTGCTGTTATTTTACATGTGCATAAAAAATCGGCGGGACATGCTCTGTCCCGCCGATTTTTCCTATTTAAGCAGGCGTAAGTTCGACCGTCGCGCCTGTCTGAACTTTTACGCGCGCCTCGCCCCGGCCGTTCGGGAAGCGGACGATCACCTCGCTGTCGCCGTCACCGCAGACGCGCTTCAGCGCGACGCGCTCCACTCTGCCGTGCGACCACTGCGCGCTGACCTCGAGTCCGCCGCGCGCGCGCAGACCGGTGAAGCTGCCGTCAGGCATATCGGCGGGGACGGCGGGCAGTATCGTGATCGCTCCGTCGTGCGACTGCATCAGCGTTTCGGCTATGCCCGCCGCGCCGCCGAAGTTGCCGTCGATCTGGAACGGCGGGTGCACATCGAACAGATTGATGCGCGTCGAACGGCAGAACAGCGCGTGGATATTCTTGTAAGCGTCCTCTCCGTCGCGCAGACGTGCGAACAGGTTGATCAGCCACGCGCGGCTCCAGCCGGTATGGCCGCCGCCGAAGGAAAGGCGTCTTTCGAGCGTCTTGCGGATCGCGGCGAAATACTCGGGCGTGTCGGGAGTGATCGCGTTGTCGGGATAAAGCGCGAACGCGTGCGATATGTGGCGGTGCCCCGGCTCCGGCTCGTCGTAATCCTCCATCCACTCCATGAGCTGGCCGTGCTTGCCGATCTGAAGCGGCGGCAGCTTCGCTCCGATTTCGCGAGCTTTCGCGGCGAGTTCGGGATCTATCCCGAGCATGTCTTCGACGGATGCATAAATTTTAAGCAGTCCTCCGATGATCTCGATGTCCATCGTCGGCGACATGCATAAGCTGACCGCCTTTTTATGCGACGAATCCTCGAAGTAGCGGTTTTCGGGCGATGTCGAAGGCCCGGACAGATAGCGGTCGTTCTTCGCGTCGTAATACATGTATTCCATGAAGAAGATCGCGCTGTCGCGGATGAATTCGTAAACCGACTTTAAGTATTCGCGGTCGTTTGTATATAAGAAATGCTCCCACAGATTGAAGCAGAGCCACGCTCCGCCGAGCGGCCACAGCCCCCAGAGCCCGTCGGCGGGCGTCGTGAAACCGTAGATGTCGGACAGATGATGCGTCACCGAACCGCCGACGCCGTAATCGACTCTCGCCGTCTTGCGCCCGGACTCGAGCAGGTTCTTGTTGCAGTAATCGGCGAGCGGCAGCAGGCATTCGCCTATGTTGGCGACCTCGACGTGCCAGTAGTTCATCTGCAGGTTTATGTTCGTATGGTAGTCGGCGTTCCACGGCGCTTCGAGCCGGTCGTTCCACACGCCCTGAAGGTTGGCGGGAAGCGTTCCGGGACGGCTCGAGCCGATCATCAGGTACTTGCCGAACTCGAAGTAAATCGGCGCTATGCCGTCGTCACGCGCGTTTTCGTCGTTGCGCAGGCGCGCAAGGCGCTCCGACATGGGCAGCGCGTCAAGAGCGGGATCTGACTTGAAGCTGATGCGCGAGCGCTTCATCAGCGGGCTGTGGTCTGCGATATGCTCGGCGAGAAGCGCGTCCCAGCCCCTGTTCGCGGCAAGCAGCGTCTCCGCTGCGACCTTGTCGTAGCCGTCGCCGTGCGAGTACTGCGTCGCCATCGCGACGAAGATCGTGAGAGAATTCGCTCCGGCAACATTGATCGCTCCGCCGTTGACGGTCGGTTTGCCGTCGGTCGCGACGCGCGCCGCGACGGCGAAGCCGTGGCTGCCGTACGCGGTCTCACCGATAGCGGTGAATCCGCTGCGGTACATCGACATAGATGTGAGGTTGACTCGGCTGTAGCTCACGGTGTAGTTCGCGGGCGCGTCGGACGTGAAGCGGATCGCAACAAGGCGCGACGGATACGACGCGAAGCACTCGCGTTTATACGAAACGCCGCCCTTTTTATACGTGACGACGGCGACGCCGTCGTCAAGGAGCAGCTCTCGGCGGTAATCGGCGACATCGCCCTCGCCGGAAACGGTCACGTAGATGTCGCCGGCGGTCTCGTACGACTTGACTCTGTCGAAGCAACCCTGCATCGACTCCGACGCGAGTTCGTCGGCATCGACGCCGCGTCCCTCGAGCAGCAGCGCGCGCACAGCGTCGAGCTTCTCGCGGAAGCCCGGCACCGTCGTATCGCGGACGCTGCCCGACCAAATCGACTCCTCGTTCAGCTGCAGCCGTTCGCGGTCCGTGCCGCCGAACAGCATTCCGCCGACGGAGCCGCCGCCGACGGGGTAGGCGTCTTCCCATTCCGCTGCCGGTTTGTCGAGATATATGACCGGCTGACGATTTTCAGACATATCGTTCCCTCTCTTTAATACGGCCGGCGAATTATATAAATTCCTCATCGGCTCGTAGTTGTCGAATGTATTATAATATATTTGATTGCGCAGCGCAATAAGTAAATACGATTTCTTATAATCGTTTTTATTTATAAAATACAAAAACGCCGGAAGGATATATTATCCTTCCGGCGCACACAAGGCGCCGCCTATTTGAACAGCAGGCAGCCCTGTTTTCTGAAATGCTCTATGCGTTCGCGCAGCCGCTCGACCGGCGCATCGATATATGCGGACAGACAGTCTATGCACATATATTCCGTCGCGCCGCGGTTGATCATTTTTTTATACAGACCGATTTCGTCATGCGTCAGTTCGCGTCCGCATTTTATGCAGCGATCCGTTGCGGTTCACCCTTATCTTTCGACGAGCTTGCAGCGGTAGATCTTGCAGTCGTGGGCGGGAACGTGTACGCCGTAGTTCTCGTATACGCCCTTCTTCTCCTCGCCGGTGAAGATGTCGCGCATATCGAAGGCCATACCGGAGGCAACGGTGAGGCCGAGATCGTAGAACTCGGTGTAAACCCAGCCGTCGTTGTCGTCGAAGTTGAAGAACGCGAGGACATACTCGTTGTTCGAGAGGTGCTTGAACATGACGGGACGGTTCGGAGTCCAGCGGCGGTCGTTCTTCGGAACGAGGCGGTAATCGCCGATCTCGATGCCGGGGCCGCGGCGGGTTGTGTAGTCGGTGCCGACGATGAACGGCGGACGCGCTTCTTCGTCCTGGTTGATCGAGATCAGCTCCTTGTTGGTGAGCAGGGCGAGCGTTTCGGGATCCATGTTGCGGACGTCGCAGCCGATCATCAGCGGCGAGCCAAACAGACACCACAGCGCGAAATGCGTGCGGTATTCGATATCGGTGCAGCCGCCGTTGGCGACGTTGCCCTTGCCGCGCATGCCGCAGATGAGCATGTCGATATCGTTATAACAGCCGGGAGCGCTGTAGCCGAGCTTGTAGATCTGGCTCATCGCGATGTCCTTGAAGGAGCGGAAGCTGTCGTTGATGTCGCCGGTGGAGCGGTAGATGTGCGCGCCGGTGGAGCGGATCCAGCGTTCGACTTCGTCGCTGCCCCAGTTGCAGGCGGAGAACAGGATCTCTCTGCCGGAAGCCTTGAGCGCCATGGACATGCGGTTGTAGAGCACGGGGCCGTTGGCGAGGGCGGGCTTGTAGCAGAAGTCATACTTCAGGTAGTCGATCTCGAAGCTTGCGAACGTCTTCGCATCGAGGAACTCGTAGTCAAAGCTGGACGGATAGCCGGCGCAGGTTTTTGTTCCGGCGCAGGAATACATACCGAACTTCAGTCCCTTGGAGTGGATGTAGTCGGCGAGGTGCTTCATGCCGTGCGGGAACTTCTTGGGGTCGGCGACGATCTCGTGAGTCTTCGGATCGCGCTCGCGGAGCGACCAGCAGTCGTCGATGACGATATACTCATAACCGGCGTCCTTGAGTCCGGTGGAAACGATGGCGTCAGCGGTTTCCATCAGCAGCTCTTCGGATATATCGTTTCCAAAGGTGTTCCATGAGTTCCAGCCAAGCGGCGGTCTTTGAGCAAGCATTTTGTTTGTTCTCCTTTTTTTATATAAAATTGTTTTGCTCCGTTGATTCATTTGTCCGTGCCACCGGCTCTGCGGCCGGTTCGCACGAATACCATAAACTTTCCGGTAATGTAGTTTAAAATAACGACAACTACCGCGACGGGTATCTTCACGAAATATTTGTCATAGCCTAAAACATCATAGCCGAGCCAGATCAGCGCGGTTTCGACGCCGAGCGAGAACAGTCTCGCGGCGATAAACTTGAAAAACTGCGCGACGGCGGTACTGCCGCTTTCTTTATTCGAAAAAACGAACAGCTTGTTCGCAAAATAGGCGAATATGACCGCGAAGCACCACGACAGCACGTTCGCGCCGACTGGTGCCATCCCGAGCCAGACGAGCAGCCAGTAGCCGCCCGTGCCGATCACGGTCGTACAGCCGCCGATAAACAGATAGCGGAACAGCTCGCCGTAGCGGCCGAATATTTCCTTTAATTTATCCTTCACCTGATGCCTCCCGGGCGGCCTTCTCGAACTCTTCCCTTGTGCAGACGGCGTTTACGGCCGCCAGAAGCGCGTTCGGCGTCATGCCCGGCGGCAGCCGCAGCGACTGCGCGAATAAGTCGCGCCGCTCGGCCGCGCCTTCGCATCCGGTCAGGCTGTATTCGTAAAAATCGGCCTTCGTTATGCCGCCGGTCTGCCTGACCGCCGCGCCGTCGACCGAAAACGGCTCGAACAGCACGCGCAGGTACTGCGCGTCGATGCCCTCGACGCCGAGCGAACCCGACTTCGACGGCGCGCGTTTGCGCCGTTCCCTGCCCTCGACGCGCGGCACGTAGAGGTCGATCACGCTGCCGGCCGGCAGCGCGGAGCGGATATGGCCGCGTATCACCGCGCCCGCTCCGTCGGGGTCGGTGAGGACGATTATCTTTCCGCCACCGGCAAGGCGGCGTATCAGCGCGAGCTTTTCGGCCGATGAAAACACGCCGAATCCGTCGGTCGGCACGATTACTGCCTCGATGAGCGAAGCGAGCTTGATTTTATCGTATTTGCCTTCGACGATGACCGGGTACGGTATCTTAAGCCGCTCGTTCATGCGTCCGCTCCGATTATCGCGCAGACAAGCCGTTCGAGCGCGATGTAGTCGAGCCGCGTCGATTTAAGCTGCATGTCAGCATCGAGGCAGGCTTTAACCGCGGTTTTCAGCTTCTCCGGGGACGATTTGCCGTACGCCCGCGCGTAAAACGACGCCTGCCGCTCGCTCATGCCGAGCGCAGCCGCGACGTCGGATATGGGCATTCCCTTTCGCCTCATCTCGGCGACGGCATACGCGTTACGGCACACCCTCGATATGGCTCCGCAGGCGGCGATCGGTTCGTCTCTGCGCAGCTTCATCTTCCGCAGCGCTTCGAACACGGCCGCGCGGTTGCCGTCCGTCAGCGCGTTGACGAGCGCGAAGTCCTTGTCCTCCGTGCTGCCGGCGACGCTGTCGGATACGTCCTCCGCCGTGACGACGGTGTCGCCTCGGCTCTTCACGCGAGCGGTCAGCTTCTCGATTTCGCCGGACAGCGCGTACATCGAGCTGCCGCAAAGCGCCAGCAGCACGTCGACCGCGTCGGTCGTGACGGTCAGGCCGTCCGTATCGAAGTGACGCGAAATCCATGAGCGCAGCTTCGGCTGCGACGGGAAGTCGAAGCGAACCGGCTGCGCGAACTCGGCTATGCGCTTATACAGCGCAGACGGCCTGTCCGCGGCGACGTCGCCGAAGTCAAGCGCGCCGCGCGACACGACGATGAGCAGCACCGTGTCTGAGTATGCGCCCATGCGCGATAAAAGATCGATAAAGAGATCGGTCTGAGCCGCGAATTTATCGTTTCGCGCGGTCGTCAGCGGCGGGTCTCTGACCTCCACAAACCGCCTTCTGCCCGCGAAGGAGACTGCGGCAACTTCGGTCGCGATCATGTCCGCATCGAAGCCGAGCGTATCGAAGCGGACGCAGTCGGCGGCGGTTTCTTCGCCTTCGCCGACGACCGCGCGCCGAAGGTCCGCAGCCAGTCTGTTTTTCGTAAAATCCTCGTCGCCGAAGAAAAGGTAAGCGCCGGCGGCTGTTTGAATGCGTCGGCGCATCGCTGCGTCATCGATACAATTAAACAAACCTCGTCGCTCCTTTGCTTTTATCGCCGCAGGTTATATTTATGTGCAGCTATGTAATTCCTTTTCCGGTTTCAGCGTCAGCGTCATCCTCGTCCGCTGCGCCGACGCGCCGCGTATCTCGATGATATAATCGATCGAGAGCGTGCCGCCGTCGGGGCCGAGGTCGTTGTCGACCTTGCGCGTGTATACGCACATTTCGAGCGTGACTCCGGACGCCTTGTAAGCGCATATGTGGCGTTTGCCCGGCTCGAACACCATCGCGGCGTTCGCGGCCAGATCTATAACGCGCTCGTCGTCGACCGCGGCGCGCGTCAGCGTGACAAGCTCGCGGTCGTTTTCGTCGAACGATATCTCCGTGACGGAGCCGTCGAGGCCGGTCAGCTCGCTGTCATAATAGCGGATCTTGTACCGGCCTTCGCTGTATGTATATTCCGCGTCCGTCGCGAACTCGTACTCGCCGCCGCCGAAGTAGTTGGCATCGGTGTCGTCGTAGTCGTCGCCGTCCGAATCAAGCGGCGGCAGCGCCTGTTCCACTGCGTCAAGCAGCAGCCCGAACAGGTAGCTTGCGGCCATGTCGTTTTGTCGCGTTTTGATCTCGACACGCGCGTTCAACCCGCTGCGCGGCTCGAGCGGGTACGCGATGTCGAATCCTTCGGTCATTCTTCTCAAACGATGGGTCTGATGTACGGGCAGCCGCGTGAGACGTCATATCCGAAGGTCGCCGGAGCCGCCCAGTGAACGGCATTTTTAATAATCTGCTGTACGTACGGGTTGTAATACGAGCGGCAGGACTCGTGGCCGGGCTGGAAGTAGAATACCTTGCCCGCGCCGCGGAGGAAACATGCGCCGGAGCGGAATATGTTGCCGTGCTCGAACCAGCCGCCGAATACGAGCGCGTCGGGCTGAGGAATCGTGAAGGGTTCGCCGTACATCTCCTCGACGTCAAGGATGAAGTGATCCGGAATACCGGCAGCGATCGGGTGCTGCGGCATAAGGTTCCAGATGATCTCCTTCTGTTCGTCGCCCCACGAAAGGTTGCCGGAGGTGCCGACGATCTTTCTGAACGGCTTCGACATGTGCGCGGAGTGCAGTCCGATAAAGCCCATGCCGTGGTCGTACACGCGGTTTTTCACCTTTTCGGCGAGACTGTCCTTGACGTCGCCGTGCGCCATGTGACCCCACCACAGAAGGACGTCAGTGTTGTCTAACACGCTGTCCGGCAGACCCTGATCCGGGTCGTCGAGCGCGGCGAGCGTCACCTCGATATCGTCGCATTCGGCTAAAAACTCACCTATCACGGCGTGCAGGCCGTTCGGATATATCATACGGATGGACTCTTCGTTTTTCTCATGACGGTATTCGTTCCAGACCGTCACTCTGATTTTTTTCATAACCTTTCTCCCAGCTGATATTTATACCCGGTTTATTTATAAAAGACTTAAGGAATTTATATGAAAACTATAGCACAAACACAGGTGGATGTCAAGCGTGGTTTATGTTAACATATCATCCATATGACTGTGCTTGAATTTAAATATTAGTATGTTATAATATAGAATGGGATATGGTTTTTTACCTTTCCCGATTTATATGAAAGCTGTTAGATATAATTATGAAGAGAACCAAGATTGTCTGTACACTAGGCCCCGCAAGTTCTTCGGAGGAAGTGCTCACAAAAATGCTCCGCGCGGGCATGAACGTGGCACGGCTCAACTTTTCGCACGGAACGTACGAAGATCACAAAAAAATGATCGAGACCTTCCGCCACGTGCGCGATACGCTCGGCTTACCCGCCGCCGTAATGCTCGACACGCGCGGACCCGAAATCAGAACCGGCGAGCTTGAAAAAAAGACCGTCGAGCTGAAAACCGGCGAAACCATTACCTTAACATCCGAAGATATAATCGGAAACGCCAAGCGCGTTTCAATATCATACAAAGACCTGTCCAACAAGCTTTGCCCGGGCTCAGTCGTACTGATTGACGACGGCAGAATAACGCTGCGCGTCCGGGAAATTAAAGAGGGGGACATCATCTGCGACATCGAAAATGGCGGTACGCTCGGCGCACATAAGGGTATAAACATACCGAAAATGTGCATCGACATGCCGTTTTTGTCGGAAAAAGATAAAAAAGACCTGCTTTTCGGCATCGAAAACAACGTAGACTACATATCGGCATCGTTTGTCCGCTGTGCCGACGACGTAATCACGATGCGCCGCTTCCTCGACTACAACGGCGGCCACGACATAAAAGTCATTGCCAAGATCGAGAACGAACAGGGCGTGACCAACTTCGACAGCATCCTTGAAGTCTCCGATGGAATCATGGTCGCGAGAGGCGACATGGGTGTCGAAATCGAGTTCGAGCGCCTTCCGGGTCTGCAGAAGCGCTTCATCCGCCGTTGCTATCAGGCCGGCAAGGTCGTCATCACGGCGACGCAGATGCTCGAGTCGATGATAACGAGCCCCTCGCCGACGCGCGCGGAGATAACCGACGTCGCTAACGCCGTCTTCGACGGTACTTCTGCGGTCATGCTCTCCGGCGAAACGGCGATGGGCGTCGACCCCGCGCGCGTCGTGCGCGTCATGGCAAAGATCGCGGAGCGCGCCGAGCAGGACGCGTTCGAGATGGACGCATACAGGGGCATCGGCCATGACCTCGACTCGAGCGAGGTTACGAACGCGATCTGCGAAGCCGCCTGCGTCACCGCGCGCGATATCGGCGCGAAGGCGATCATCGCCGTCACGACGTCCGGCTATACCGCGCGCAGAATGTCTAAGTTCCGTCCGGAGACGCCGGTCATCGCCGCGACGCCGCTTGAAAAAACATATCACCAGCTTTCGCTCTCGTGGGGCGTATACCCCGTGCTGGCGCTGTATCAGAGCACGAGCGACGGACTGTTCCGCCACGCGGTCGACTGCGCGCGCATGACTGACATGATCCGCGAAAACGACATCGTCGTCATAACCGGTGGCGCTCCGCTCGGCGCGGCGGGAAACACAAACCTGCTGAAAGTACACAAAGTCGAAGACGTCAGATAATAAGGCCGACAATAAATAATTAAAGGTAAATATCATTATGGAAACGCTGACAGAGCAAAAACTGCCGGCAATCACAGAAACCGCTCAACCTCAGGCAGACGGGCGGATATGGTATTTCGACCGGCTGCGCGTCGCGTCCGCGCTCTGCGTCGTGCTGCTCCATTCGGCGGCGGCGGCGCTGAGAACGTCGCAGCCGCGCCTCGGATGGCATGTCCTGAACCTCGCGACGTCGCTCGCGACGGCGGCCGTGCCGCTCTTCTTCATGCTGTCCGGCGCGCTGCTGCTCTCTGACGGGCGCACGAAGTCACTCGCGTATACATACAGGGTGCGGCTGCCGCGCCTGCTCGTCCCGCTCGGAGCATGGTCGCTCGTCTCGATGGCGCGCGCGTTTTTCACGACGCTGATCGTCGAAGGGCGGGCCGATTTCGGCACCCTGCTCTCGACGCTCGCGAACATATTCGTCACGCCGGCCGCCGTTCACCTTTGGTTTCTGTACGCGCTCATCCCGCTTTACCTGATTTCGCCCGCGATAAAATACCTCGTCGACGCGGCTCCGCGCAAGCTGCTCTGGTATCTCATGGCGCTTTGGGTGGCGGGTTGCGCCGTCGCGAGCGTCAGATATCTTCTGCCGGCGTCGGCGCAGTATACGGTGACCTTCGCGTTTGTCGAAAAGCTCGGCTTTGTCGGAGGCTGGCTCGGCTTCTTTCTGCTCGGATATCTGCTTTCCACCGAAAACATCTGCATCAAACCGCTGTACCTCGCCGCGGAAGCGGCCGTTCTGACGGCGCTGATCGCCGCGGGTACGCTTATTATGACGAGAACGCGCGGATACTACGACGAATCCTTCAAGACATACGGCACCGTCTGGGTGATCGCGCTCGCGTCGGCGCTGTTTCTGCTCGCGCGTTACTTCGACTTCGCTCCGCGCTTTCCTGCGTTGCTGAAATATGCGTCGGATCTGTCTTTCTGCGTTTATCTGTGCCATAATATAATCATCGCATGCCTTGCGACGCTCGGCGTTTACGGCGAGTCGCTTACGATAACGGCGGTATGCTTTGCAATCACCGTTGTCGTCAGCACCGCGATCTCCGCCGCCGCCGGGTATATACCGCACGTATCCTTTATATTAACCGGCAAAAGCCGCATTAAATTAAAGAAAACGGAGTAAAAATCATGCCGCATCTGACTTACGACAAAGATTCGTTCTACCTCGACGGAAAACCGTTCCGCATTTTATCCGGCGCAATGCATTATTTCCGCACCGTTCCCGAATACTGGGAGGATCGCCTCCGCAAGCTCAAGGCGATGGGTCTCAACACCGTTGAGACGTATATGTGCTGGAACCTCCACGAGCGCCGCGAAGGCGTGTTCGACTTCACCGGCATCCTCGATATCTCCCGCTTTATCGGCATAGCCGAGTCGCTCGACCTCAACGTCATCCTCCGTCCGGGTCCGTACATCTGCGCCGAGTGGGACTTCGGCGGTCTACCGTCGTGGCTGCAGAAATACCCGTCGATGCGCTTGCGCTGCGCCGACCCGCTTTACCTCGAAAAGGTCAAGCGCTATCTGAAAGCCGTCGTCGATGAGATCGCGCCCCACCTCGAATCGCGCGGCGGACGCGTGATCATGGTGCAGGTTGAGAACGAGTACGGCAGCTACGGATGCGACAAGACGTATCTGCGTGCGATCGCTGACTACTACCGCTCGCTCGGCGTCGACTGCGCGCTGTTCACCTCAGACGGTCCGTGCTGGGCGATGCTCGGCGGCGGTACGCTTGACGGTCTGCTCTCCGTAACCAACTTCGGCAGCGGCGGAAAGGGCAGCTTCGATCTGCTCAAGAAGTTCAGACCCGACCAGCCCGTCATGTGCGGCGAGTTCTGGAACGGCTGGTTCGACCACTGGTACGAAAATCACCACACCCGCGATCCGAAAGAGGCGGCGGAGGCTCTCGACGAAGTGCTCGGCTACGGCGAGGACGAAGAGCATCCCTCCGGACGCGGCAACGTCAACCTGTACATGTTCCACGGCGGAACAAACTTCGCGTTCACGAACGGCGCGAACCACGGCGGCAAGTACGAACCCACTATCACAAGCTACGACTACGACTCGCCGCTTTCCGAAGCCGGCGACCTTACGCCGAAGTATTATTCCTTCAAGGAGAAGCTGGAGCTCCGCTTCGGTCCCGCTCCCGCGCTTGAGGTTTCCAACACACCCAAGGCTGCATACGGCCGTGTCGAACTTACCGAGTCGGCTCCGCTGCTCCCGAACGTTCCGGCGCTCGCCGTCGCTTCGACGAAGGGCAAGTACCCGACGAAGGGAATCACCCCGTTCGCCTACCCGCTCTGGATGGAGGAGCTCGATCAGGACTTCGGCTATACGCTTTACTCCGTCGTCGCGCACGGGCCGTTCGAGGAAGGCAATCTGCATATCTCGCAGCTGCACGACCGCGCGCACATCTTCATCAACGGCGAGTTCAAGGGAATAAAGGAGCGCGACCGCCGCAACGACGAGATCAAGCTCGGACTCGGCGTCGGCGAATCGGCGCGTATCGACATTCTTGTCGAGAATATGGGCCGCGTCAACTACGGCGGCGACCTCGGCTACAACGACAAGAAAGGCATCTTCGCCGTCCACCTCGGCACCTACCTCTCCGGTTTCACAATGTACCCGCTGCCGATGGAGGATCTGTCGCCGCTCAAGTACAGCGAAGGCCAGCAGAAGGTTCCCGCGTTCTTCCGCGGCACGCTTAAAATCGACGGCACGCCCGCCGACACATTCCTCGACATGGCGGGATTCGAGAAGGGCTTCGTCCTCGTCAACGGCCACAACCTCGGCAGATATTTCAACGCCGCAGGACCGCAGAAAACTCTGTACTGCCCCGCTCCGTGGCTGCGCGAAGGCGACAACGAGATCGTCGTCTTCGAGACCGACTGCGTCAACGACGCCGCGATCACCTTCACTGACACGCCCAAACTCGGTTAATTATATGATAAAAGGCGGCCGCATAAAATGCGTCCGCCTTTTTTTGCGCTTGCGTAATATTTAGCGTTTTTCTACGCTCGACTATATCACCGATGTATTGATCAGATCGTCCGCGAATGCGTCGCCGCATTTGGCGCGCAGCACCTTCATCGCTTCCGCGTAATCGTTGCCGCCGGGCATGAGAGCGGTTTCGCGGCATACACAGAATCCTGCGCGCCGATATATCCTTATCGCGTCATAGCTGTACGTCTGAGTCGGTATATAGACGGTTTTACCGCTTTCGTAAACAGCGAACAGCTTTAACATCCGCGCCATCAGCGCAGTTCCGATGCCCCTACGCTGATACGACTCTTTGACCGCGAACCAGTGAACCGACGCTTTGCGCTGCGGCGATAAACCTTCATAACCGGGCAGCGGTTTTCTTTCCGCGTCGAACCACTCCGGCTTCGCGTCAAACCACCATGCGGTCGTTGTGCCCACAGGCTCGCCGGTGTCGGCTTTTACGGCGAACAGCATTCTTTTCGCGAGCTTTTCTTCATAAGGCAGGAAGGTGCGGTTAAAGTATTCGAGAGCGTCGGATGCGCGGTCGAATTCTCCGGCGTCGGTTGTTATATAAGCCCAGGATGACGCGTCTCCCGGGATGTATGTGCGGATCGCAAACCCGTCAGGAACCGGCCTGTCACCGTACGATTTAATGGTTTCCGGCGGGGCGCTCATGTATATCCGTTTGTATGGTATCGATTTGTCAAGCATATTAGGCTCCTGTCTTATTTATGGCGGTTGTAGGCACTCGCAGAACATCGCGCCGCTTTATTCTGCGGTTGTCGTTTCTGTATCGGGAGGTGTGAAATCAATAATGTTTTTGAACACGCCGACGTGATATTCGTGAACTTTTTCTGTTTTCGCCTTACCCTTGAAGAAGCTCATTGTCGATACGCGCCTTATACATACAACGGTATCGCCGGGAAGACCGGTCGCGCTGCCGTAATACTGACCGAAGGCAAGCGCCGAATATTGAAAACCGTAAACCTTAGAGGGATCCGCGCCGCCGCCGATAAGCGCGCCGGTCTCGTCGACCGCTGCTTCGAGCGCATCGTCGGGGACGCCGTCCGGCCAGATATCCGCAGCAGACAGCAGTCCGCCAGCTTCGACAAGCGTCTGATACAGCCCTGCGTCGAGGAAACAGATGATACTGTCGCCTGCGAATATTTCGTTGTTGAATTTCTGATACGCGTTGCGGTTCCCCTCAAGGTCGAGCGCGATGTTGACGCCCTGAGCTTTTGCCTCGGCAGCCACCTGCTCAAGCTGCTGCGTGTTCATGTAGGTGATGTCCGTGAAAACGACGCCGAGCTTGCCGTCGCCGTTATAATCCTCGGTCATGCACGCCTTTATCGCCTGACGCACCGACAGGTTGGCGTCTGCGTTTATATAGCAAGGCCCGGCGTATATGACATACACATCCGGCGATTCCCTGCCGATGAGCTGTGCTGTTGCAACGACGGCGAAAAAAACGAATAATACGACGATGATCGTCGTCCATTTGTTGTGGTACCAGTAATTTGATACCTTATCTCTGAAAGTTTTCGGCTTCCCGGGTCCCGTCTCTTGTTCCTGCTCCAGATCGACGCCGAGAGACTTCAGCCTCTTCGCTTCGTTCGATAATTCATCGGTGCTCTCGTTGTTATCGGCGGATGCCTTTTTGCGGGCATCATTATTTACATCTGTCTTTTCAGCCGCTTCTTTTTTGTCGTTTGCCTTATTATCGCTTGCCATTAAACCACCTCCGCTAATCCGACGCGATATGTATCCAGCTTTTTTATAAAACAGAGCGGCGTTATGAAGCCGCTCTGTTGTTTCTGATTATATTATTCGGACTTATCTTTCGCTTCGCGCTTTACTTCGTCCGCTATGGCTTTTTCGTCTACCGAAACATCAAGCGGGCCGACTTTGATTTTTTCGTCCGGACGTTCGCGCCCGTCATGCGCGTACATCGACATAGCGACGCCGGTGTCGTTCACCAAGACTCCGTCCGGCATCCTGCAAAGCAGCAGTGCAACCATGTAATAGTCGCCGGCCGCTCCGGATATGTTCATTATCTCGATAAAATAGAAGAACCAGAAGTATTCGGCAGGCGCGAGCAGGCAGCCGGTAAGAAGCGCAAGACCCAGTATGACGACTGGCGACAGCGATATGACGATATACGGCAGCTTTCCGTAGTACGCATGCGGTGCGCCGGCGTAGGCATAAAGTCCGGTGAAGCCGAAGCGCACCTTCGCCTGCGGACAGTACAGCTTTAAAAACACTCCGTGGACGATTTCATGAAGCGCCATGTAGATAATCACGCCCGCGAGAACGGCGAGCGTTTTTATAAGGAACTTCATGTCGATGTCGCCGTAGATCGGTTTAAGAGAAAGCCCGAGCGCCACCATCACGGCGGCGAGAAAAACGGCGAGGATATTGAGAAACACTGAAAGACGCGCTTCACGCTGCATGTTTATGGAACGTATCAGAGCGTATCCCTCCGGAAGCGACGTACACGCTTTCACAATTATCCCCCCATTTCGCTATATTGTCAGTCTATGGGCTTCATCGTCGGGA
>DBRA01000017.1 GCA_002305445.1 Clostridiales bacterium UBA1380
CTAACAATATGTATCAACAAATTTGTTGTGTTATGCAGAATAACGCCGGTTAAGTGGCATTAATTTAATATATAATACAAGATAGTTACAGGCAGAGTTAAGCAGACTTTTACTTTATTATTCTCTGTCGCCACGGCACCCGCAAAATCTCCGTTTTACCGCTGGGAAAAGTAATATATTTATCGAAAACGCTTGACATAAGGCGTATTTCTGTGCTATACTGTAGCTTGCCGCATGATTGCCGGCGCGCTTTCGCGCGCATAAAAAACGGGCCGAAACGCCCGGTGCGTCCGCTTTACCGGACGCGCAAGGGATTCTCCCCTGCCGGCGTCAGCGAGTCTTATACGAGAAAGAGAGGGCTTTCCTATGTTTGCCGTTATTGAAACAGGCGGAAAGCAGTACAAGGTCAACGAGGGCGATATCATCTTCGTTGAGAAGCTCGACTGCGAAGTCGGCTCCGAAATCACATTCGACCGCGTCGTGGCGATATCCGGCGCTTCCGGTTTCGTCGCCGGCACCCCCACCGTCGCCGGAGCGAAAGTCACCGCCAACGTTCTTCGTCAGGGCAAGAGCAAAAAGATCTATGTCATGACGTACAAGGCCAAGAAGAACGAGAAGAAAAAGCAGGGTCACCGCCAGCCGTACACCAAGGTTCAGATCAACAAGATCAGCGCGTAAATGACTCACATTGTCTTTTTTAAGACAGACGGCGTCTATTACGGCTTCGAGGAGCTCGGCCACGCCGGCTTCGACGAAACCGGCAACGACGTCCTGTGCGCGGCGCTCAGCGCAATGACGATGCTCATCGTCAACACGATCGAAGTGGCGTTCGCGTCCGGCGTGGAGTACACGATCGACGAGAAGACCACCGACATCCGCGTTATAGCGCGCGGCGCGCTCGAGCAGTTCGAGAGCGACGAAAAGAAGCGCTTCGCCGTCAGCCGCCTGATCGAGTCGTATTTCCTGCAGCTCACAGACATGGTCGAAGACTACTACGACTTCCTCGCCGTCGACGAAAAAGAGACGGACGAATACATCAAACGGGAAGCCGATCAATAAATAACGGAGGTAATATCGTAATGTTAAAGCTCAGCCTGCAGTTTTTTGCACATAAAAAGGGCGTCGGCTCGACCAAGAACGGCCGCGACAGCGAGTCCAAGAGACTCGGCGTCAAGCGCGCCGACGGTCAGTTTGTCAAGGCCGGCAACATAATCGTGCGTCAGCGCGGCACCGCCATTCATCCCGGCAAGGGAGTCGGCATCGGCAGCGACGACACGCTCTTTGCCCTTATCGACGGCAGAGTCAAGTTCGAGCACATCAACCGCGACAAGAAGCGCGTCTGCATCTACGCGGAGTAATTCCGAGCGAAGCATAAATCAAAGCAGTCCGTACGGACTGCTTTTTTTGCGCTGTCAGGACAGCTTGATGAAAAAAACCGGAGAACGGACTTTACGTCCGCTCTCCGGTTTGTTTTTGTATTACAGGTTATCAGCCTTCGTCGAGGGCGGCGAGCTTCTCCATCATTTTGTCTATCTGCTTGTTGAGCGCCTTGGACTGCTTCGCCAGATAGGAGGCGAGGTCGGTGGAGTTCTTTGCCGCGAGGTCGTATATGCCCGAGTTGATCGAGCCGAGCGAATAAATCGAGCCGATGTCGTATACGAGGTTGTTGAAGATGATGTCGAGCATCTCGCCGCTGTCCTCGTCGCGGCTGTACTTCGACTTCAGCATGACGTCGTAGTATGCGGGGGTGACGGTCTTCTTGCTCTCGGAGTTCATGGCCTCGACGATCGCACCGGTGCGCTCGAGGTCGGCCGTGGTCGGCACCACAATCGCGTAGAAGTTGCAGTTGCAGTAATTGTAATACTTCTTCTGGTTTTCGTCGTACATGGGCGCGGTGACGATACCGAAGTCGGTGTCCATTTCGCGCAGCGCCTTCGACCACGAGACGACTTCCATCCAGAACAGCGCCTTGTCCTCGCGGAACATCGGCTCCTGGACGCGGTGGTTGTTGTCGAAGCCGCGCGTGTTCTGACGGATGTTCGCGTCGTAGAAGAAGTTGTCGCCCTCGGAGTGAGTCATGCTGATGATCTTCTCATAAGCGGAGATGAAACGGTCGGAGTCGGCGGTGATGACGGGTTTCTTGTTCTCGTCGAGCGTCATATAATTGACGCCCGTGCCGAGGAACAGGAACGGGTAGCCGACGCCGGACCACGACATCAGCGCGTACTGGTCCTGGTCATTCATCTTGCCGTTGCCGTCGAGGTCCTTGATGACCTTCGCGCCCATCTCGGAGACCTTGTCGAGCGTCCACTTGTAGTTTCTGACGAGGTCGTAGGGGTTTTCGAGATTGTAGTCGTTGATGAGCTTTTTCGAGAAGAACATGACGATCGTCTCGTCGTGGTTCGTCGTGATGAAGTCGCCGACGCCGATGAACAGCTTGTCGGCGATGTTGAGCTGGTTGCGGGCGGCCTGATCCCAGTACGACTTGTCGAGGTTGATGTACGGGACTTTATTGAGGTCGACGAGATAACCGAGCTGCGCCTGCGCGATCGCGTCGAAGCCGCGCTCGAGAGCGATGGAAAACGCCGCGTCGTTCGCTGTGATGGAGTTTGTCACGTCGTTTATCTTCACCGACTGTTCCGAAATTTTAATGCCGAAGCGGTCCTCGAGCGCGAGGTTGCGGTTGTATATGGCGGAGTTGATGACTTCGGCGCTGTCCTCCTCGGCCGTCACGAACGTCGTTGTGTACCAGCTGTTGGCGGGATCGTTGGTGTTGTAGATCACGAACTCGAAGCCGTTGTAGGAAAGGTCTGCGGGAACATCGTCGCGTTCTTCGGTCTGCTCTGCGGTATCGGAAGTGTCGGAGACCGTATCGCTGCCGGAGGGGGCGGTTGTGTCGCTGCTTCCCTGGCTCGGATTATCCGAGCACCCGGCGAATACGGGCGCCAGAAGACAGAGAAGTAGCAAAACGGACAATACACGTTTCATATCATTTTTCCTTTCACTGAGGCGCAAAAGCGCTTAAACGATTCTTAAAAAAACATGCTTGTTAATTTTAACATGCGGTATAAATTATGTCAACGACGCTCGAACTTAACAAAGATAAAAATATACAATAATATATATATAATATGCTTTATTATATATGACTATATATACGCGCGGTATGCCGCATCAACACATCTCAGTGATTATATATGTGCAGAGAGGGCTGCGATTATTACATCTCCGCGTTATTATGATAATGTCCTGCGCATTCGGATTCCGCGTTATATAAATCGCGATGCGCGGCCGTATTACAGTTCCGCTGCGCGCAGCAGGATGTCGCGCGAGAAGGACGGGATGCGGCCGAGCGCGTCGGGGCCGACGTTGACGAGGTAGTTGACGCCCATCGCGTTAAGGTGCGCGCGGTTCTTCGCGATCGTCTCCGCGCTCTTCCAGTTCTGGTCGAAGTACTTGAAGCCCCATGTGTCGTTCAGCGTGCATGCCGATTCATATAGCCCGTAGGGCGAGTACTTGTAGCCGCCGAGCGCGTTCGCGTCCGCGGCGGACGGATCCATGCCGGCTGGCGGTGCGCTCCGTGGTATCTCGTTGTCGCCGAGGCTGACGTAGTCGTACGCGCCGTTGCCGATGCGCGAGTTGATCAGGCACGCGGGCTGATGCTTTTTGACAAGCGCGGACAGCTCGAGCGACTGCTCGCGGCTGATCGTGTGCGGCACGTCGAACCAGAGTAAGCAAAGCGGGCCGTACTTTGTAACGATCTCCTCGACTTGCGGCTTTATCTTGCGCTCGAAGCAGCGCGTGAAGTCCTTGCCCTCCTCGCCGCCGAAGTCCCACGAGTTGTGCCACGACACGCCCGAGCAGCCGCCGCGGCGGTCGTAGCCGCCGCCGTCCGGCTCGTGCCAGTCGAGTTCCTGCGAATAATAAAGCCCGAAGCGCACTCCGTATTTATAGCACGCCTCCGCCAGCTCCGCGACGATGTCGCGTCCGAACGGCGTCGCGTCTGCGATGTTGTAGCGGTCGACCTCCGAGCGGTAGAGCGCGAAGCCGTCGTGGTGCTTGCTCGTGAAAACGAAGTACCGCATGCCCGCGTCGCGCGCAAGGCGTATCCACTCGTCGGCGTCAAACAGCGCGGGGTTGAATGCGCGGGCGAGCGCGCCGTATCTCTCGTTCGGTATCGCAAAGTATGACTGCGCCCATTCGCCGTAGGAGGGCGTTCTGCGACCCTCCCATTCGCCGCCGAGTATGGAGTACAGCCCGAAATGCGCCATCATGCCGTAGCCGGCACGCCTGAACCATTCGCGCGATGCGGCGATGTTCTGTCCGTCGTTCATCTTCTATTCTCCGTTTTTTTCTTTAATATTCGTGCTTCAAAGCGTGACGGGCTTGCCCTTCAGCTCGAAGAATTTCAGCCCGACGCGGATGTTCCTGTCCCAGAAGCCCCATTCGTGCGTGCCCGGCTCCTCGTAGTAGCCGATGTCGAAGCCGAGCGACGCGGCGTAGTCGCGGAAGCGGCGGTTGTCCTCGAGCAAAAAGTCCTCCGTGCCGCAGCAGTGGATCATCTTCGGCATGACCGCGCCCTTCTCCTTGTCGCGGCGCAGAAGCTCGCCGAGGTCGTTCTCGGTGCCGTGCATCTTATCGCCGAAGACCTCGCGGAAGGCGGGGCGGCCCTCGAAGAATTTACCGTCGTCTCCGAGGCCGAAGCCGAGGCAGCCGGACAGGCTCATCGCGCCCGCGTACCGCTCCGGATATGTAAGCGCCGTCTTGAACGCGCCGTAGCCGCCCATCGAAAGGCCGGCGACGAAGTTGTCCTCGCGCGCGGCGGAGAGCGGGAAATACGCGCGCATCACGCGCGGCAGCTCGTCGGCGACGAAATCGAAGTAGCGGTCGCCGTGCGCCATGTTCGTGTACCACGACTTGGCGACATCGGGCATGACGACGGCAAGGCGGTAGCCGTCGGCGTAGCGCTCGATGCTTGTGCGGCGGCACCAGATCGAGCCGTCGTCGGAGTGGCCGTGGTAGAGGTAGAGCGTCTGGAACTTCAGTTTGCCTTCGGCGGCGGCGAGCCGCTCGTCGTCGTTCATCTCGGGCACGATGACGTTGACCGCCGTCGCCTTGCCGAGCGCGTTCGAGAAAAAGTGAAATTCGGTATAAGCCATTTTTTGTACCCCCCTGATATTTTTTATATAATTACATCACCATTGTAACACCGCCGCGCCGTCCGCGCAAGCGGAACGTGTTTTTTCTTATATATTAAATATATTAAAATATGCCTTGAAGAAACGCGCGGAATAAGATAAAATATAGTCAAGTTTTACCGTTTGAAAGAGGAGCTGCCATATGAAGCTGAAATATTACGGCACCGGCGCCGCCGAAGGCTGGCCGGGTCTGTTCTGCCGCTGCGACGCGTGCGCGAAGGCGCGCGCCGAGGGCGGGCGCAGCATCCGCACGCGCTCGCAGGCCGCGCTCGACGGCACGCTGCTGATCGACCTGCCGCCGGACACGTATCAGCACGTGCTGTACGGCGGGCTCGACCTCGCCGCGATCCGCGGCATACTTATAACGCACGACCATTCGGACCACTTCATCCCGCACGAGCTGTGGTGCCGCGGCCCGTACATAGCCTACGGCATGGACGAGGAGACGATACCGCTCGCAGGCTCGCCGAAGGTCGCCGAAAGAGCCGGAAAGGCCGGCGCGGGCGGGCGCATCGAGCCGCGCGCGCTCGAGCCGTTCGTGCGCGCGGACGTCGCCGGCTACGCCGTCACGCCGCTGCCCGCCGACCACGACCCGTCGGCCCAGCCGTACATCTACATAATCGAGCGCGGCGGAAAGACCCTCCTCTACGCGCACGACACCGGCTATTTCCCGGACGCGACGTGGGAATACCTCGAAAAGTGCGGCGTCGTGTTCGACTTCGTGTCGCTCGACTGCACCAACTGCGCGCGCGACTCTATGCACGGGCACATGGGTCTGCCCGCCTGCAGGCTCATGCGCGAGAAGCTCGCGTCCATGGGCCGCGCCGACGCTCACACGCGCTTCGCGCTCAACCACTTCTCGCATAACGGCGGCCTGACATACCCCGACATGTGCGCCGCCGCGCCCGATTTCATCGTCTCGTACGACGGGCTCGAGGTCGAGATCTGACCTGCCCCGCCGAAACGGCTTGATTCCCGCACGCTTTAAAGTCCCGTTTCGTGCAATCTTGTTCCAGAAAATGACTGCATTATTATAGAAGGACGCGAAAAGCGTCGCTTTTGACAGAGGTATCACATATTGAAGAGATTTTTCCTTGTATTGCTGGCGGCGGCGATGCTGACATCGTGCGGCGTCATAACGCTGCGAGACCCTTATCCGAAGAATGCGTCTTCGGAGACGACGACTTCGTCGTCGGATAAAGTGCCTGCATCGGGCACCGCCGGCACGACCGCTTTGCCGTCCGACACGGCCGAGCCCGTTTACTTCGACGCGGACTCCCGCGAGAAAGATGCCGAAGCGTATGCGCTGAGCCTGTTCAACGGCGTTCGCGCGCCCAACCTGGCCGGCGCCACGTTCCTCATCACGGCGACGGACACGTCGACGCTGCTGCCGAGCGGCACCACATACGCGGATAAGCTCCGCTTAAACCGCGCCTCCGACATATCAAAACGCTTCAACTGCGACGTCGTCGTCGTATCCGAATCGGTGAACATGATGCTCACGGAGCTGAAGACTGCGGTGCTCTCCGACTCGTACTACTCCGACCTGATCGCGCTGCCGCTTTCGTCGGTCGGTGCGTTCGCGGCCGCGGGCACGCTCATGAACATGAACTCGCTGCCGTTCTTCGACGAAACGGCGCCTTACTGCAACGCGTCGTTCACGGCCGCGTGCGGCGGCGGAGACGCGCTCTACGCCGTATCCGGCGACGCGCTGCTCGACGACCTCGATACGCCGCTCTGCTACGTGAACAAGTCGCTGCTCGGCGCAGACCCGCCGTACGAACTCGTGCGCGGCGGCAAATGGACGTACGACGCGTTTCTGACGCTGACGGCGCAGGGGCAGGCCGAGACCGCGATCGCGCTCGACCGCTCCGTCTACCCCGACGACGGTGCGTTCGCCGACTGCCTGTACGTCGCGCTGGGCGGCAGGTGGGTGAGGGGCGGCGTGAAGACGACGCCGTCTGTCGCGTTCACGCCGTCCGGCGTGAAGAATGTCATCGACGCGCTTTCCGCGATGCTCGGCCTAGGGCGCTACGCCTATTCCGACGGCGACGACGCCTTCGCCGGCTCCGTGTCGCTGTGGTATTTTTCAAGCGCGCGCGCGCTTTCCGACCTCGCGGACACGCCGGTCAACTTCGGCATCTTTCCGCTGCCGGCGGCAAAGGAAGGCGGCGGATACGCGTACGGCGCGCCGTCCGACGCACTCGTCTTCGCCGTTCCCGTCAACAACAAGAACCCCGAGGCGATCAGCGCAGTGACGCAGGGCTACCTCGCGTGGTCGCACGGTCGCGGGCGCGCCGAACTCATCGGCCGCGCGATGAACTACTACGTCCGCGACGAGGGCTCGCTCGACTCGCTCGAAGCCGCGCTCGGCGCCGTCCGCGCCGATTTTGCGCAGGCGTTCGGCTCCGCATACCCGTCGGTCGGCGCGCTTCAAAAGCTCACGCGCTCGCTCGATTTGTCGTCGTACGAAAAGTACGCGTCGAACGCGCAGACCGACCTTTCGGCATACTTCACACCAACTAAATAACAAAATATTACCGCGATATTTTAAGCGGCGCAAATCCGCCATATAACAGCGATTGCGCCGCTCTTTTTTGTTATTAATACCTGATTTTATATATTTCTCGCCAATATTATACTTGTAATAGATTTTGGATATGATATAATATATGCCATGTGCTTTTTTAACTTCTGTTAATAACATTTAATAACATTGTGTGTAATCAGGAGGACAATATGAATTCAATAAAAAGGGTAACGGCCGCGCTGCTCGCGCTGCTGGCNNCTCGCCGCCTGCTCGAACAACCCGTCAACGCCGGACGACACCACGAAAGCCGCCGGCACAGAGACCGTAACGTCCGCGCCGGACGACACGTCGGAGCTGACTCCGCTGCAGCAGCGCCAGGCGATTCCGGATAATCTGCCCGCGAAGGATTTCGGCGGCGCGCCGTTCCGCATCTGCACGGATACCTCCAAGCAGTACGAGGTCTGGACGGAGGAGCTGACCGGCACTAACACGAACGACGCCGTCTTCAACCGCAACAAGCGCATCGAGGAGCGCTTCAACGTCACGATCGAGTCGATCATCACCGACGCGCCGTACAACGACGTCAAGACGCAGGTTCTCGCCGGATCCGACGCATACGAGCTCGTTTCGTTCGTCGACTTCCTCACCTATGTTCCCGTCGGCGCGAAGGCGCTTTACAACTGGCTCGACGTTCCGTACATCGACGTGACGAAGCCGTGGTACAACCAGCTCGCCAACGGCGGCGCGACGATCAACGGCAAGCTGTTCGCTATCAACTCCGACCTTTCGATCAGCTCGCTGCTCTACACCTACGGCATGTTCGTCAACTACCGCATCGCCGAGGAGTACGGCTACGACGCAGACACGCTGTATCAGCTCGTTTTCAACGGCGAGTGGACGCTCGACAAGTTCTACGAGATCACGCAGAAGATATACAACGACAATAACGGCAACTCGAAGAAGGATATCGCCGACACGTACGGTTACGCCTGCAATCTCGGCGGACAGCACACCCCCGACGTATGGCTCGCCGCGCTCGACATCGACGTCACCAAGACCGTGAACGACACTATCGAAGTCCATTTCATGAACGAGAAAACAGTCTCCGCACTCGAAAAGGTCGTCAAACTCATCTACAACAACGACGGCGCTTTCCAGATAAACGACGACTGGCGCAAGGTGCCCGCCACGTTCGCGTCCGGCACGATAGCGTTCACGCAGCTCTACTTCGGCGAAACGACCGAGTCGCTCGGCGATATGCAGGACACCTACGGCATACTTCCGATGCCGAAGTGGGACAAAGCGCAGGAAGGCTACTACACCAACGCGTGGGACCAGTTCACCAATTTTGCGATCCCGAAGACCGCGAACAACTTCGAGATGATCGGCTGCGTATTCGAAGCGCTCTCCGCCGAAACGTACAAGACCGTTTACCCCGAGTACTACGACGTCGCGCTCAAGAGCCGCTACAGCGCGGACGAGACCGTCGCCGAGATCGTCGACATCATCATGGCCGGCCGCAAGTTCGAGTTCTCGTTCCAGTTCGGCGAACAGCTCCAGCGCCTGCCGTACCTGTTCCGCGACATGCTCTGCCAGAACAACACCGACATCGCGTCGAAGTATTCGAAGATCGAGAAGGTCATCAACAAGACGATCGATAAGGTCATCGGCTACTACGAAGACGAAGACTGATAAAATATAAGAGCTGCCCCGACAGGGCAGCTCTTTTTTCATATTAAGTTCGGCGGCTAAGGTCCGGAGAAGCGGAAAATGCGCCTTTGGAAAGGCGCATTTTCTTTATATCGTTATATCAGGTGCTGAACCCTTCGTACTGGGTCTTGTACAGCTTGGCGTATTCGCCGCCGGCGCGCAGCAGCTCGTCATGCGAGCCGGTCTCGACGACGCGGCCGGCGCTGATGACGACGATCATATCCGCGTCGCGGATGGTGGACAGTCTGTGCGCGATGATCAGCGACGTGCGCCCCTTCATCAGCGCGACCATCGCCTGCTGGATGTGCATCTCGGTGCGCGTGTCGACGGACGAGGTCGCCTCGTCGAGGATAAGGATTTTCGGGTCGGCTAGAACCGCGCGCGCGATCGACAGAAGCTGGCGCTGACCCTGCGACAGATTGCCGCCGCTTTCGGTCAGCACCGTGTTGTAGCCGTCGGGCAGTCGTTCGATGAACACGTCCGCGTTTGCTGTGCGGGCGGCTTCGCGCACCTCCTCGTCGGTCGCGTCGAGGCGGCCGTAGCGGATGTTCGCGGCGATCGTGTCGGAGAACAGCACCGTGTCCTGCAGCACGATAGCTATCGCGCGGCGAAGAGTAGACTTCGGCAGCTCCGTCACGTCGACGCCGTCGAGCGTGATCGAGCCGGAGTCGACGTCGTAGAATCGCGTCAGCAAATTGACGATCGTCGTCTTGCCGGAGCCGGTCGCGCCGACTATCGCGACCTTTTTGCCGGGCTCGACGTCAAGGCAGAGATCGCGCAGCACCGGCTCGCCCGGGTTGTACGCGAAGTCGATGTTCGAGAACGAGATTTTGCCCCTGATGTCGGCGGGGGCGAGCTCGTTTCTGCCCTCGTCGGGCTCGCTCGGCGAATCTAGTATGTCGAACACGCGCTCCGCGCCGGCGATCGCCGTCAGTATCTGCGCGTACTGGTTCGCGATCGTGTTGATCGGCATCGAGAACTGACGGCTGTACTGGAGAATCGACTGGATGTTGCCGACCGTGATCTGCCCCTTGATAGCGAAGTAGCCGCCGAACGCCGCGACGATAAGATAGTTTAGGTTGTTGATGATGTTCATCGCGGGGCCCATAATGCCGCCCCAGATGTTCGCCTTGATCGAGCACTTGCGGAACTCGTCGCTCGTCTTGGCGAATTCGGCGCGGGACGCGGCCTCGCGCGAGAACGCCATAACGGTCTTGTAGCCGGTCACGGTCTCCTCGACCTGACCGTTGAGCTGGCCGAGCAGCACCTGCCGCTCGACAAAGTACTTGCGCATGAACTTGGAGAGCAGCGACGACACGAATATCGTCAGCGGTATCGTGACAAGCGCGACGAGCGCCATCTTCCACGAGTAGGATATGATCATGGCGAGCGCGCCGACGAGCGTTATCGCGCTCGAGAACAGCGACGACAGCGACGAGCTTATCGTGTTCGAGACGTTGTCGACGTCGTTCGTGATGCGCGACATGATGTCGCCGTGCTTGTGCGTGTCGGTGTAGCGTATCGACAGCCGCGCGATCTTCGAGAACAGATCCGCGCGCATGCTGTACACCGTCTTCTGCGAGATGTACGTCGTCAGAAGGCCCTGCCCGAAGTTTATCAGCGCGCTCGCGACGTAGACGCTGAGCATCAGCGTGAGCGTGCGCACAAGCGAATCGAAGTCGACGTGCGGCCTGCCTTCCGTAAGCGTTATCGAGTCGATCGCCCTGCCCTGCAGCGCCGGTCCGGTGAGCGAAAGCAGCGTCGAAACAATCGTCGCGAGCAGCATCGCTATAACGAGGAATTTGCTGCGCCCGATGTAGCGGAGCAGCTTGCCAACTGTCTTTTTCGCGTTCTTCGGCTTTTCTATGACGACGGGCCCGCCCATGCCGCGCGGCCCGCCGGGGCGCCCGCCGCGGTTCTGAAGCAGCTGGCGCTCCGCCTCTCTGCGTCTCTGCTCCGCGTCGGGCGCNNCCGGGGGCGGGCGGTGTGTTCGATACGATCCGTTTGCCGTCCGGCTGCGGAACGCCGTTTGCGGATTTTTTATCCTTCATCTCAGACATTTGCGTCCACCTCCTTTCCCTCGGCCTCGAGCGAGCCGCTCTTCACCTGCGAGTCGTATATGTCGCGGTATGTCGCCGACGTGCGCAGCAGCGCTTCGTGCGTGTCGAACGCGGTTATGCGCCCGTTTTCAATGACCGCGATGCGGTCGGCGCTGCGCACCGACGCGATGCGCTGCGCGATCATTATGACGGTCGTGCCGGCGAGCTTCTCGCGGAGCGCCTTCTGCAGACGCGCCTCGGTGCCGAGGTCGAGCGCGGATGTGGAGTCGTCGAAGATTATGATCTCCGGCTTCTTCAGTATCGCGCGCGCGATCGCAAGGCGCTGCTTCTGGCCGCCGGAGAGCGACGCGCCCTTCTCGGCGATCCATGTGTTGTAGCCGTCCGCGAAGCCGGAGACGAAGTCGTCCGCCTGCGCGATCTTCGCGGCTTCCCGCACCTCCTCGTCGGATGCGGAGGGGTCGCCCCAGCGCAGATTGTCGTAGACCGTGCCGGAGAAGAGCTCGCTCTTCTGCAGCACGATGCCGATCTTAGAGCGCAGCGCGTCGATGTCCCATTCGCGTACGTCGACGCCGTCGACGCGCACGGAGCCGCCCGTCACGTCATAGAAGCGCGGTATGAGGCTGACGAGCGAGGTCTTGCCGGAGCCGGTCGAGCCGATAACGGCGATTATCTCGCCCTTCTTTATTTTAAAGCTGATGTCGGAGAGGACGGGCGTGCCCGACGCGCTCGGATACGAGAACGAGACGCGGTCGAACTCGACCGTGCCGGTCTCCGCGCCGGTCTTCGGGGACGCGGGGGACGTGATGTCCGGCTCAGACGCGAGCAGCTCGCGGACGCGGTCGGCGCTGACCTTGCCGCGCGAAAGCTGCTGGAACATCATCGACACCATCATTATGGAGCCGAGGATGCTCGTGATGTACGTCGCCGCCGCCATGACGTCGCCGACGTTCATCGCCGCCGCTTCGACCTCGTAGCCGCCGATGTATATGACGGTGACGACGGCGGTGTTCATGACGATCATCATGAACGGCCAGACGAGCGACATCAGCCGGCCGACCTTCAGCGACACGTCGCGGTAATCGCGGTTGGCGACGTCGAAGCGGTTTATCTCATACTCCTCGCGGCCGAACGCCTTGACGACGCGCGCGCCGTTCACGTTCTCCTGAACGACCGCGTTCAGGCGGTCGAGCTTTTTCTGAACGGATAAAAACAGCGGATTCGCTTTAATGACGATCATCGCGACGAGAAAGAGCATAAACGGAATGAGCGCCGCGACGACGTACGAGAACTTGACGTTCAGCGATAAACATATGACGAAGCCGCCGACAAGGAACATCGGCGCGCGGACGAACATGCGCAGTATCATCGCCACAAGGTCCTGCAGCGTCGTTATGTCGTTCGTCAGCCTTGTGACGAGCGAGCCGGTCGTTATCGCGTCCGTCTGTCCGAGCGACAGCGACATCACGCGGCTGTACGCGTCGACGCGCACGTCGTTTCCGAAGCCCTGCGAAGCGACGGATGCCGTCCACGCGCAGGCGAGACCCGCCGCGCCGCCGAGCGCGGCGCACACGAGCATCTGCAGGCCTACGACGAGGATGAGCCTCACGTCGCCGCCGAGAACGCCTTCGTTTACGATGCGCGACATAAGCTTGGGCAGCAGCAGGTCGATGCCGACCTCCCCCGCCATAAAAATCGGTGAGATCAGCGCGTACAGCCAGTACGGCTTGAGATACCGCACAAACGACACGCGCGGTTTTGTGCTTTTATTCTTCATCCCTGAACTGCTCAAACTGTTCGTCTCCTTTGATAATGTTCGCGCGCATGCGGCGGAGGTATCCGAGGAGCTGCTGCTCCTCCTCCGCCGATATGCCTGTCATGGCGAGCGCTTCCTCCTCTTTGATGAGCGAGAGCATCTTCCGGTCGAGCTCGCGGCCTTTTTCGGTGATGTAGACGCGGGTCGCGCGCAGATCGAAGCTGTCGGGCCTGCGCTCTACGAGCCCCTCCTTCTCCATCTTCTGAAGCGTCACGCTGACGGTCGGCGCCTTCAGGTGCGTACGGTTTACGAGATCGAGCTGCGTCACGCCGTCGCGGTGCGCCAGCTCGATTAAAAGCGAGCGGTAGCTACGCTGCGCGAGGTTTTTCTCCGTGTTGACGGCTTTTATGTGGCACTGCATGATGCGCATTATCTCGTTTATGAGCATCAGCGGCGTTTCGCGCGGCGGCCAATGATCGTCGCGCGGTTTATTTTTGTCGTTATCCAAACATACCACCTTCGTCTATAAATTAGTTTACGTATAAATTATATTTACGGCGCGTTGCCGCGTCAATAGTTTATTTGTAAACAAATTTATTTTTGTAAATATCACGCGCGCGATATATTAAATCACACGGAAGCAAAATGCTTTACACCCCTCTCCCGTAAAAGGCCGCGCCGGCAGAACGGGACTGCCGGCGCGTTTTTCCGCCGCTGCCGCGGTTTGTTATACGTATATTTAAGGATGCATAACGCAGTTATGTACGTGCGCGAAACACGATCCGTATAATCTAACAATACTTCCATATATTTTGTATTTATTTTTTGTGCAATATCATGTATAATAGTTCTCGTCGATGACACCGGCACGAAAGATCAGGCGATCACAGCCGTGATTATCGAAAACAGTAACACGCAAAGGAGCAAGACATGAAGAAGAAAATCATAATGCTGCTGTTAGCTGTCTCTTTCATTATTTCTATGTTGGTAGTACCGGCGATGGCCGCCACCACTCACACCGTTGTGAGCGGGGATACGATGTGGAAAATCGCCAGCAAATACAAAGTAGGCGTAAGCGAAATCATTTCGGCGAATCCTCAGATAAAGAATCCCGACCTGATCTATCCGAGCCAGAAGATCACGATTCCGACCACCGACTCCGCTGTTCTCAATTATGAGCAGGAAGTCGTACGTCTCGTCAATATAGAGAGAGCCAAATACGGTCTCAAACCGCTCACGATGAACTGGGAGCTCCAGAGAGTCGCGAGATACAAATCCCAGGACATGCACGATAAGAAATACTTCTCGCACACGAGTCCTACATACGGTTCTCCGTTTGATATGATGAAGTCGTTCGGCATCTCCTACCGCACGGCCGGCGAAAACATCGCCATGGGCTATGCGACCCCGCAGGCGGTCGTTACCGGCTGGATGAATTCCAGCGGCCACCGCGCCAACATCCTCAACGGCAACTTCACGCAGATCGGCGTTGGTTATGTTGCGGACGGCAAATACTGGACCCAGATGTTCATTGGTTAATCAATAAAACAGATTAAGGGAAAAGAAGCTGATAAAGGATCAGAAACAGAAATAGAATAGAAATAAGAGACAAAGCTAAGGCGGGAGGATACGATAAAGGTATCCTCCCGTTTCAGCGTCCGCATCGGGAGAGCGCTTGCATGGCGCTCTCCTTTTTGCTTTAACATCCGGTGAGTACCCCCTCCCGCCTCAGCATCCGCATCGGACGGGCGCGTGCAAGTCATTTACTTTTTGCGAGCGAGCGCGAAGCGCTTCGTGTTTTTCCGCATCAGGCGAATGATGCGGACATATGATTTACCGACGCCGCGGTTCCGGCACTCTTATAATATGCTGTCATATAATGGATATAGATACCCGGCGTTTCTTAATATTTTACATAAAATAACAGAGGTCGGATCAATATGTATCAACCGATATTCAGCAGGGGTTTGAGCGGCAGCCAGCTCCGGCTGTCAAACACGATGCGGCAGTTATGGAACGAGCACGTACTGTGGACGCGGATGTTCATCCTCAGCACGGCGTTCAATCTGCCCGATCTGCAGTTCGTCGCAGACAGGCTAATGCAGAATCCGGACGACTTCGCCGATGCGCTGAAACCGTATTACGGCGAACGTAAAGCCGCGCAGTTCAAGCAGCTTTTAACGGAGCACCTTTCGATCGCGGGCAAGCTGGTCAACGCCGCGAAGGCCGGCAACACAACCGAAGCGGACTTACAGCGCAGAAGCTGGTACATGAACGCCGAGGACATCGCGCGGTTCTTAGCCATGATTAACCGCTACTGGAGCGAAAAAGAGTGGAAGGATATGCTGTTCGAGCATCTGCGGCTGACGGAGGAAGAAGCGGCGTACATTCTCGGCGGCAAATACTTCAAGAGCATCGACAAGTACGACGAAATACAGGCGGAGGCGATGAAGATGGCCGACGTGATGACCGACGGCATCATCCGCCAGTTCCGCGTGCAGCATACGTAAAAAAAATCGACCGCACAAAAGCGCGGCGGCTTTTGCGCGGTCTTTTTATATGCATTCGTCGGATGCGCGAAGCTGATCTGAAGATCGAACAGCGGCCTGTCGGGATAAAGCTCCGGACCGTCCCGCGGGTGCTCGTCGGACAACGACGCGGGGGTTGATGATTTATTCGCTCGTACCGCCGCCTGAGAGCTGCGATTTCAGGGGCAGCGCCGCTCTGATTATAATTTCAGGCTGCTTGGGGGTTCAGGTGGTTTCACACATAAAACTCTATCTGGTTACGCCCGTTTCCCTTGGCTGCGTACAGCGCCTTGTCCGCCTTTCTGAACAGCTCGTCGTACGACGCCTCGCCGTCATACATCGCCACGCCGATGCTGACGGTGACGGCCACGTCCGTGTTCAGCTCCGTCACCGTATCCATGAGCCGCCGGCACCTGGACAGCACAAAGTCACGCGACGGTATGTCGCTCATGTAAACGCAGAACTCGTCGCCGCCCATCCGGCCGATGATGTCTGTCTTCCGGAACGACCTCGCCAGCGCCTTGCCGATGTTGATCAGCACCTTGTCGCCCTGCAGGTGGCCGTATGTATCGTTGATGTACTTGAATTTGTCGCAGTCCATCAGAAGCATCGCGTCGTTTGCCGCGCCGCTCTTTATCCTTTCGGCGATAAGGGTTCTCATCGTGACGGCGTTGTAAAGGCCGGTCAGACCGTCCGTCTCCGACTTTTTGATAAGCTCCTTTCTCACCGTCTCCTCTTCGTTTATGTCTATCAGCTTTCCTATGATGGAGTCGACCTTTCCGTGGTCGTCGTATAAAAACGAGTTGACAGATTTGAAAAGCCGCCTGCTGCCGTCGGAGACCGTCAGCTCGATGACCGGTATCGTGTTCTCGCGGTTCTTCAGCGCGAGATTGAACGCGTTCTTCAAATCGTCGAAGTTATCAGCGCCGCCGAACAGCTCCTCGCATGATTTCGACAGATCCAGCTGCTTGGATTTGACGTGATACTCGTATAAAAACTCGTTCGACGTCTGTGACAGCAGCTGGTACCTCTCGTACTGGTGCTTGATCTCGTTCTTCGACCTGACGTTCAGAATTATGCTGAACACCAACACCGTTATTATCAGTATCGTTATGATGTGCAGCTGCAGTCCGTACACATGAAAAATCATCGGGACCGTTATCTTCCTGTCGACCCGGGCGGCCGCATTCAGAATAAAGATGCTCAGACTTGTTTCGTCGATCGATGAAATCGCTTTGTTTATGATGGAAAGCAGCATGTCATCGTCTTTGATGAAGGCTATGCAGTATTTTCTCTGATCCATCTGCCGGGGAACCGTTATAATGTTCCGGTAGTTGTTACGCACCATGTAATAAGCGACCGAATAGGCGTTTCCGTAGCCGTAATCGGCTTTGCCGCTTTCCACGGCGTCTAAACACTCTTCCCGCGTATTGAAGTAAACGGTGTTTTCCTCTTTTATGCCTTCCGGCAGGGAGGTGCCCTTTATTGCGGCATATTTTTTGCCGTCCAGCTCATCCGGATCGACGGATGTGTTCATGAAAATTATGAGGTCGGCGCTTAAATACGGTATCGAATGGTCAATATTCGGAAGGCTATCTTTCTCGAGCACGCCGAACACTATATCGGCGTCGGATTGCAGGCTTTCTTCTATGGTAGAAAAAAGCTCGTATTCGAAGCTGAGTCCGGTCATCGCGGACACCTTTTCGAGAACGTCTATCGAAATGCCCTTGATGCTGCCATCCGAATCCCGGTACTGAATCGGCGCCGTGCCGTCGAGCGACGCGGCCTTTATAACGCCCCTGTTCTTTACGTATTCGTACTCATCCCGCGTCAGCGTCAGCGACTGAGGTTCCTTCGCCGACACCGCCGGCGCCGCCAATGCTAAAACGACGATTGCCGATATCAGTATTCTGAAAAATATCTTAAATTGCTTCATGTCGATTACTCCGAATAATTGGTAAACGTGTGCGGTTTGACCGGTCGCAGATTGTGTCGTCCGTGTTATTGTTAAATGCCCGTATGGGTGCGGCTGATCGCGGCACGAACTTTTTGCGTTATATAAAAAAGCACATCGCCTCATAATATTGTCGATTCAACTCGTTTTACGCAGCTGTTCGACGAATAATCAAGGGTGTTATGTTCACTATACATTAACACGTCACATAAATCAAGATATCTTTTGTTTGTTTTCATATTGTTTTTGAATTTTTTTGTAACCTTATTACTTTCTTTCGTTTAATCTATGAAAAGACAACGAAAAATCAAAGGCGCCCTGAGTTTATCTCAGAGCGCCGCTTTGCCCGTTCACTCCCCTTCGGCTTTTTGCGCAGCTTCAGCTCAAGCCCGTAAATGACGGCCGGTTCTTTGAAAAGCGAAGCCGCTTTATCCGCCTTTTCCTTTACCGTAAGAACGTTTAACGATTCGTCGCGTCGAGCCGGTTCATGACCTCTTCGACGTCCCGCAGCGGAAGGAGGCGCGCCGCGAAACAGTAAAAAAGTCCTTCTGCGCCCGTCATTATAATCGGACAGCAGTTTATGAATTCATCATCAAATCGCATTATTTAATCGAAAACACTGTATCGGCATTAAAAACGCCGGAAGCGATAATGCTTCCGGCGGCTGCTTATTCACGCGCATTCCATATGTATATAAGGATTTCCCTCGTTTCGCCCAGATAATCGCCCGCGCCCGAATAAACTTTTTCGAATCCGCATTTTTCCATCACTCTTGCCGAAGCGGCATTTTCCGCAAGGCAGACGCCCCTCGCCTGCGATATGCCGAGCTTCGACGCAATCGCGGGCAGAAACGCGCTGACGGCTTCGGAGGCGTAGCCCCGTCCGGCGTACGCTTTCGCGATATGGTAGCCGATCTCCCAGCCGTCCCCCGCCGGCACGAGCTGAACGTACCCGATGTTGTCGCCCGCCTTCGTGAGTACCGGATGCACGAACGGTCCCTCGTCCGTGCCGTACCGGCTGATGAGGAACCCGATAGTCTTCGCCGCGTCCTCCGCGGTCTCGAAGACCTCGTCCGGCACGAAGCGCCGGACGTCGTCGTCAAGCGAGTTCTTATGAACCGCTTCCGCCATATCCGGCGTGAAGTCGGTGATTATGAGGCGTTTTGATTCGATATGCAAATGTTTTTCCTCCCGATATTGAATGAGCGCTCTTTTCGTTTTAAATTTGTACCATATTTTGTCAACAAAGTTGTTGACAATTTCGCCGTTGTGTAATATAATTATAACGAACGTTATATTAAAAGGCAGGGTATATGTCCGGTACCGATTTAAAGGCAAGAATCAAAGAGGTCGCGGTCGAGCACTTCAACGCCCACGGTTATCACGGTACGACGATACGCAACATAGCGAAGGAAGTCGACTGCTCGCTGCCGATGATCTATTACTACTACAAAAACAAGAAAGAGCTGTTCGACGACATCATAAAAAAGGATTTTTTCGATATTATAAGAAAACAGTCGTCGGCCCTGAAAATCGACAACGCAATCGATTTCTACACGGCGTTTATATACAACCTCAATTTTTTGAGCGACTACGACAAAAAGGTTTACCGTCTCGGCATCAAGGTCTATCTGCTTTTCGACGGCGACGAGGAGCTGATGAGCCTCATGGACGAGTGGGAGAAGGGCATTCTGCCGCGCCACCGCGATATTCTTAAACCTCACTTAAAAAATCCCGACAATGATGAGGCGGTGGTCAGAACGCTCGTGCATCTGCTCGAAACGCTGATCGAAAGCATCATCGTCAAAAACAGATTCCTGCCCGAAGACGATATAAGGGAGGAAATCGCGGTCGTTTTAAACGGCTGCGTATAATGTTCTCATTTAAAATAAAGGACAAATAAAGCGGCATAAAAACTGCCGTTTTAAATTTAACGCATACCTAACGAACGTTATAATAATATTCAAAGGAGAAAATCGCCATGCAAATCGAAAAAAGACTCGCCGTTCTGCAAAACACATACGCCGCCTCCGTCGCGGAGACCGTGAACGCCTATGAGAAAACGGGCGTCCTCGACGCGGTCGTCGCGCAAAAGAAAGAGCGGCAGGAAAAAACCGCACCCTTCATGAATCAGCAGCTCGGCATACGGTGTATCGAAGACGTCTTCGGCGCGCTTACCGAAATCTACGGCTGCGCGGACTGGACGGTCGAGAAGACCACCGAAGGCTATGCCGCGACGGCAACGTCATGCAAGCTCTGCGCGCTGTCGAAGAAGGCGGGCGGCGCAAACCCGTGCGGCGGCTGGTGCCTCAACCCCATGATAGCGATGATCGCCGCCGCCGGCAATATCGACACGGGCAGCATCGCCGTCGAAAGCACGCTTATGGACGGCGACTGCTGCAGGATCAGCATTAAAACGCAAAAGTAATAAGGCAAGGCTCCCTGCGAGGGAGCCGAACGGGGTAAGAATCATGCATTTATTCGGTTACGGATATGACAAATCCGTCGACATCAAATTCGACCGGGTCAGAGAATTCTGCCGGTCAGAGGGGGTGGACGAGGAGTATATGCGAACTCTGATCAAGCGCGATACACGCAGCGGCGATACCGTGAAGAAAGTTCCCTCGAACAAGGGTAACAGCCGCGCCGGCTCGAAAAAAGCACTGTTATGCGGCGGCGCCGCGATTCTGCTGTTTATTTATCAGAGAGCGGCGGACAAGGTCGGCAGCTTTGCCGCCGGTTTAATTTCAGTCGCAAAAATCGACCCGGATAACGCATTTGCGCGGAACTGCGTGCACCATGCGATAATGCTGCTCACCGCGCTGGCCGCCGTTCTGATACTCGGCAGGATATTAAACGTCGATTTCGGGCTCGGCTTCGGCGACAGGAAAACGGGCGTCAGATTCGCCCTGATATACACCGTCGTAATCGCATGGATTGCGCTTGCGGTCAACGCAGTAATGGCTACGGGCGGCTCGCTGCCTGTGTACGATTACCCGCTGAACAGAAGAAATGTAGCCGGAACACTCTGCTTTCAGCTCTTTTTGACCGGTCCCGCAGAAGAGCTTCTGTTCAGAGCGCTGCCCATCCCTGTTTTATCGACAATAAACGGCGGAAACGCATCCGCCGGTCGGGGCGTAACGACGGAGACAGTCATCGCCGCGTTTTTGTTTGCCATAGCGCACATGAAGCTGTCGTTCTTCCCGTTTGACATCAAAGCGGATATATTCGGACTGCTGTACGCATTCGGGCAGGGCATCGTCTCCGGCTGGGCGTACAGCAAGAGCCGCAGCGTCATATACCCCATGTTCATGCACAGCGTCAGCAACGTGCTGATGGTCGGGATAGGGTATATGTTTATTTACGCGAACCAGTAAATGCTGCGCATATCCGCGCGCGGCGATATACGGCTGATTGCGCATATGCGCCCTGACGCCGCGCCTTACATACGCCGGGCTCAGCTTCTCAGTATCTTCTCCATCGGCTTGTTCTTCGCCAGCTCGTCCACAAGCTTGTCGAGCCATCTGATCTTCCGCATCAGCGGGTCCTCTATCTCCTCGACGCGGTGTCCGCAGATCACGCCCCTGATCTTTTCGGCGTTCGGATTCATCCGCGGGGCCTGCGCGAAGAATGTCTCGTAGTCGACGTTCCGCTCGAGCTGCACCCTCAGACCTTCGGCGTCATACCCCGTCAGCCAGCATATAACGGCGTCGACCTCTTCCTTGGTGCGTCCCTTGCGCTCCGCTTTCTCGACGAGCAGCGGGTAGACGCGCGAAAACGCCATTTTGAATACGCGGTCGTTCGTCATGTATCGTCCCTCTCTTTCGCCTGCATCACTCTCCACCGCACGATGTCGGCGATGAGTTCATAATCGACCGGTTTGCCGACCGGAAACCGGATCGAGCCCTTGCTGTACTTGTATCCGGTGAGCCGGTCGGCGAATGCGGCCGTCGCTTCGCCGCCGGGGTACAGCCCTATGTGCTTTGTGAACGCCGCGAAGTGGACGAGGTTCTCGCCCTGCCAAAACGTCGGCATGCTCCACGAGATTTTCTCGACCGCCTCCGGCGCGGCGGCGCGGATCGTTTCGCGGATTTTCCGCAGGACCGGCCGGATATGCTCCGGCTGGGCTGCGATGTATTCGTCGATGTTTTCCGGTTTTACGCAAAAATGCTCCTGCCGCGTCTTTTCGAACTCGCGGCCGCATCGCGGACATTTCCACATATGCGCGCTACCTCCTCTCATTAATCGTGACTTTGACGGTGTCGCCCGGCTGCTTCGCAATCTTCGCGCGGATATCTTTGCGCAGGCCGATGATATAGCATACCGAGCCGTCGTCGTTTTTAACGCCCATGTTCACGATGCTGCCGTCATACGGCTCGCCGTCAAACGTCGCGCGAACCTTTACCCTGCCCCTGCCGAACTCCGCCCTTATGTCAAAAGGGAACTCGACAAACGCGCCGTCAACGTCCGGCACCCTGCGGATGACGGCTTCATATTCGTACGTCTTCGGGTTCATAAAACACTCCTGCCCTTTCGGCATATCGCTTGAAAGACGAGATACTCCCGCGGATTGCGCGATGCCTGCCCGCATAACACTACAGCACCATAAACAGCGTCCCCGCGCCTATCAGCAGGCAGCCGACAAGCGATTTCACAGTGAACTCCTCACGCAGAAAAACGAAGGCGAGCACCAGCGTCAGCACGACGCTCATCTTGTCGATCGGCACGACCTTCGACGCTTCGCCGATCTGCAGCGCCTTGTAGTAGCACAGCCATGACGCGCCTGTGGCAAGGCCGGACAGGATCAGGAATATCCAGCTTTTCCGGCTGATGTCCGGAAAGCCGCTCTGCGTGTGCGTCAGGAATACCATCGCCCACGCCATGACAAGCACGACCCCGGTCCTGACCGCCGTCGCGAGGTTAGAGTTGACGCCGCTTATGCCGACCTTCGCCAGTATGCTTGTGAGCGCGGCGAACACCGCGGACAACACGGCGAACACAGCCCACATTCAAAATCGCCTCTTTTTATAGTATTGGGAATTTACCGGTCTGACCGCATTCGGAAGATGCTCTCGCGCAGAAAGCCTTTGATGTCGTCCGAGGCACCTTCGAGCATCTTTTTATCTGCCGGGCACAGCGGCAGCAGCAGCGCTTCGTCCGGCGTGAACCATCCGATGTCGTTGTGCTCGATGCGGACCGGCTCGCCGCCGGCAATCGCGCATAGGTAAAAGCGGATGTTGACGGTGATGTCCGGATAAGTGTAAGCGACCTCGCATACAAGACGCTCCGGTTCGACGTCGATGCCCAGCTCCTCGCGGCATTCGCGCGCAAGGCACTGCTCCGGCGCCTCGCCCGGCTCGATCTTGCCGCCCGGGAACTCCCACAGCAGCCCGCAGCGCTTCCCCTCCGGCCGCTGACAGAGAAGCAGCCTCCCGCCGTCATGTATAATCGCCGCCGTCACCTGTACCAAGGCTGTGTACCTCTGTTTCTTCAGTCAATACTCGCGTTGTCTTATAATGTTTACGGTTTTATATAAGTATAATTCTATCACCCGTCGCCGCGAAAAACAACATGATAT